>JALQTV010000022.1 GCA_023268675.1 Saprospiraceae bacterium
GTTTGAATTCTCCCTTTTCATCGGTGATGGTTCCGTTGATTTCTTTGTCGGTGGCAGCTTCGATAAGTACTACCGTGGCAAACTCAACGGGTGCACCGGTACTTGCATCAATGACAGTCCCTTCAATCTTACCGATAATAGAGGGCCCTTTTGCCATAGCTCTTCCCGGCATTTGTGCCTGGAGGGAAAAGGAAATAAAAAGTAGAAGGCTTAGTGAAAGGATATTTTTCATAAATTTTTTCGAAACTTATTTTAATAAAAACTGAAGAGAGCAATGTTTAATATTTCAAATCTTACATTTCGGCACGAAGCTAATCAAATTAAGGTATCCAAATTTGTAGGGATTTTGAATTAAATAAATTTTAACGAGGATATTTCTAAAATCTATTTTGAGATCCTTCCTTCAAATCGTCATTTTTGATTTTGGATCGCCTTTGGGGTTTAAAGTCGAGTTTGCCAAAATTGTAACTGAAATTGATTCCGAAGGAGCGGAAAGGAATCTCAAAGGTACTTTCCTGGACAAAGTTTTCTCCTTTCAAACTATTGGGAAATGCTTTGTTTTCGTTGAAAGGATCAATGATGGTCAGGCCAAGGCTGGCTTTCTTATCCATGATTTCTTTTTTGAAACCCACACTCATGAGCGAAAAGGAGGCAGTGGTTCCCTGTAAAGTCTGACGGGGAGCGTTGTAAAATCCGAAGATTTCTGCCTTAAAGCCTTTGTTGAAACTGAAGGTTGAGTTGACAAAAGCATTCCAAACAGCTGTAGTCCGGGATACCTCCTGGCCATTGATAATACCGGTAGCATCGTAGGTGTTGACGTTGAAGTTTCCTCGTAGTTCCCAGAATTTTTTGATTTTTAAGGAGGTAAAGAAGTTGAACCCTATGACGTCGTTCTGCCCTACATTGAGATAAGTAGTGGCAGATACCCCATCGTCGCGTATGGTCAGGATGTTTTCTATGACATCACCGGTATGCCGGTAATAAACAGAACCATTGAGGACAATGCCTTTTACGAAGGTGTTGTAATTCAATTCGTAAAGGTTGGTGATTTCAGGCAACAACTCGGGGTTGCCAAAGGAAATATTGCGGGTATCACTCAAATCTACGAAAGGGTTGACGTAAAACAGGCTGGGACGCTGGATACGCTGGCTGTAACTTAGTTTGAGTGTCTGAAAACCTTTCAGGGTGTGGCTGAGGATGATACTCGGCAGTAAATTGCCGTATTCATTGGTAAAGGTATTGCTGTCCACGTCAAAGTCTCCGGCGATGGCGGTACTTTCATAGCGAGCTCCTGCGATGAGTCCGGTTTTTTTGCCAAATTTGAGGTTAAAAGACACGTAAGCAGCCCAGACATCCTGGTTGTATCGGAAAATATCCGTTCGGTTGGGGTCTATCACAAACAGGTTGCTGTCATAGTTGAATCGGCGGTAGGTATAGTCGCTGTCGATGTCTCTCAAAACGGTTTTGGCTCCGGTTTCCAGTTTGATATTTTTGGAAAAGGGGTGGGTATAATCCACTTGTAGGGTAGTCTCAATATTGAGACCGTCGTTGTCATTTTTCTCTTGAAGGAGTAGGGAGGCATCGGTACTGATTTGCTCGAGCAGGGTATTTCGGTTGCTATTGGAGCCACTAACCTGCACGGCAAAACTGAGTTCCCGTTCCGGTTGCTCGAAGGTTTTGCGATAGTCCGTCGTCCAGTCGAATCCGCCGTTGAGCGAACTGTTGTCGTTGAAGCGTTGGTAAGTCTGGAAGATACCGGCAATGGGATCGGAAAAATTAGCGTTTATGGTTCCTTCGTTGCTGCTTCCGAAGCCCCTGAAAGAAAGGGAGGAATTGATGCTGTTGTAGGCGTTGAGGTCATAGAAAGCACTCAGCGAGCCTCCGGGGCCGTAAGAATAGCTTTCATTGGGGCCGTTTTGTTCAAATATTCGTTTCTGTCCGGCGATCAGATCTTCGCGGTAAAACGAAACATTCCCTTCACGTGGCCAGGATAGAAAGGATCCTGCATTGAGGTTGACGCCAAATCGTCCTTTGGCAGCGCTGAAACTTAGGTTGGCATTGTTTTGACGGGTACCGACCGAGCCGGAAATGGAACCTGTCATTCCTTCTATGGATTTTTTCTTGGTAATGATATTGATGATGCCGGCACTGCCCTCTCCATCGTATTTTGCGCCGGGAGTGGTGATGACTTCTACCTTTTTGATTTGGTCTGCCGGAATGGTTTTGAGTACATTGGCGACGTTGTCTGCCAGCAGGGTAGAGGGGCGGCCGTTGATGAGGATCTGTATATTGCGCGAGCCTCTCAGCGATACATTGCCATCAAAATCTACGGCTAGCAGGGGGACTTTGCCCAGTACTTCGGTAGCATTTCCGCCGGCAGTTGTCACATCTTTTTCGGCGTTGAAGACTATCTTGTCAATTTTATTTTCTATCAGCGCTGCTTCTTCTGTAACAGTCACTTCGTTGAGGTTGATTCCTTCCGGGGTGAGGTAGATTATCCCCAAATCTACGTCTGGTTTTTCAAGAGTGATTTCTATTCCGGCAACTGTTTTTTGGGCGTAGCCTAAAAAGGAAACATTCAATTCATAAGTTCCATTGGTGACTTCAGCAATCTTGAAATTTCCCTTGTCATCCGTCAGTCCGCCATCGAGCTGCTTGTCAAATTTGGGATTGACCAATACAACAGTGGCAAATTCTACAGGTTGGCCGCTGATGGTATCTATGACCGTACCGGTAATTTTTCCGCGGATGCTTTGGGAAGCGCCCGCACGTCCCATGCCGGGAAACTGTGCGGCTAAAGAGCTGAACAACAGGACATGGAGCGCCAATAGGGTAAAGCGTATTTTCATTTTTAGGGTTATTTGGTTTTCACCTGTTGGTTAAAAAAAACGATGGGCAAAACTACGGTGGAATGCAATTTGGACTAAATTGTTTTGATAAATGGCTAATTTTAGCAGATGAATCGTGCAAATGCCGCTAATACGAGGAAATTCAGCTTCCTTTCAGGCTGTTTGTCTGGTTTTTTCGCGACAGCGATGCTCCTGCCGCTTACCTTACTCCAAGGGCAATCTATCTGGTCTGGTAAGGGGATAGGCAAGCAAAATGACTGGATGGATACCCGAAACTGGGAGCAGCATCGACTACCTGATACCTGGGATAAGGTGATTTTGCCTTACAGACCTGGCAACCTCAATGAGCCTGTTTTCATTCGCAATCGAAGTATTAAAATTGCCGCTTTGGAGATGCAGAGTGGGAGTCGACTGGAAATTTCCAAGGGAAGTCAACTGATCATCGATGGCTCAGATATTTACGACTATGGCATTTTACTGCTGGGTGGAACCCTTGTAAATGAAGGAGAGATCATCATCATTAATGCAGCACTGTCCAGTGTAGAAAAGCTGAACGGAGTACTGATCAACCGTGGAGTGATCAGGGTGCAATTGGCGGGTGAACTCCTTGAAAAGACGGGTGCCAGCCAAACAAATCATTATTGATTAAGCCCGGCGAGAGCAACAGCATTTAGGACGGAGTGAAAAAGCCAGTGGTTTTCCCTGCCCGGATCCGGCACCTGAATATCTGAAGCATCGGGTTTGAAAATAAGGACGCCAAAAGAAGGAATGGCTATCCGGATGCTGAAAGGCCGGTATTGTTTGTACAGCCTTTTTGCTTTCACCGACTGGTGTCCTACCTCCATGCGTCCCCCGAAATCTACATGATCGCTGTTGAGTTGTTGTATCCACGTACCACCGAAGGGTACTTGTATTTCGTAAACAGGATGTTTGACCGGAGTGAAATTGCATATTACCAACAAGGTATCTTCAGGCCTGTCGGAAAAGCGGAAATAGGACAATATGCTGTTGTTGTGGTCATCGCCAATGGCCCACTGGAATCCTTCGTGTGAAAATTGCCGGTAGTGGAGTGCACGTTGGGAACGGTAGAAGAAATTGAGATGGCGAACCCAGTTTTGCAGGCTTCGGTGAGGCTCGTATTGGAGGAGATCCCAGCGGATTTCTGACTGAAAATCCCACTCATTGGTTTGGCCAAATTCCTGTCCCATGAAGAGCAGTTTGGTACCGGGGTGTGTAAACATATATCCGTACAACAATCGGAGCTGGGAGAATTTTTCCTGTTCGGTGCCCGGCATCTTATAAATCATAGAAGCCTTTCCGTGGACTACTTCATCATGAGAAAAAGGCAGCATAAAGTTTTCCGAGAAGGCATACACCATGCTAAAGGTGAGTTCGCCATGATGGTAGCGGCGATGGATGGGGTCTCTCTTCATATAGTTTAGGATGTCGTGCATCCACCCCATCATCCATTTTTGGCCAAAGCCAAGACCACCTTCATGTACGGGTTTGGATATCCCCGGCCAGGCGGTGGATTCTTCGGCTACCGTGAAGGTATCAGGGAATTTTTCGTAAACTGTTTTATTAAAGGTTTTCAAAAACTGAATGGCTTCCAGGTTTTCGTTGCCGCCATATTTGTTGGGAATCCATTGACCGTCTTCGCGGGAATAATCCAGGTAGAGCATGGAGGCTACGGCATCGACTCTGAGACCATCAATGTGGTAGTATTTGAGCCAGAACAAGGCATTGGAAATGAGGAAATTGTTGACCTCATTTCTACCGAAATTGAAAATATAAGTTTTCCAATCCGGATGAAACCCCTGTCTGGGGTCTGCGTGGTTGTAGAGGTGTGTTCCATCGAAATCCGCCAATCCATGGGCATCCGTAGGGAAATGAGAAGGCACCCAGTCCAGAATGACTCCTATCCCTGCCCGGTGTAACTGATCGACCAGGTACATGAAATCCTGAGGGGTTCCAAATCTGCTGCTGGGGGCAAAATATCCGGTCACCTGATACCCCCAGGAGGGAAAATAGGGATGTTCCATGACAGGCATAAACTCTACATGTGTAAAGCCCATATCCCGGACGTATGGTACCAGTGCATGCGCCATTTCCCGGTAATTAAGGAAGGTTCTGCCATCGCCGGGTCGCTGCCAGGAGCCCAGGTGAACTTCATAAACAGAGCAGGGTTGATCGTAGCGATTGTGCAGGGATCTTTGTGACATCCAGGCATCGTCTCCCCAATCATAAGCGAGATCCCACACTATGGAAGCTGTTTGTGGAGGTGTTTCCCACATCAGGGCATAAGGGTCACCTTTGAACAACCTTCTACCGTCCGGGGAAAGGACAAAGTACTTGTATACTTCGCCCTTTCCTATATCGGGTATGAATCCTTCCCAGATGCCCGAGCCGTCAGATCGGGGGCTCAGGCTATGGCTACGAGGATCCCAGTGATTAAAATTGCCTACTACCGATACATGGCGTGCCTGCGGAGCCCATACAGCAAATTGAACGCCGGGTCTTCCCCTGCGTTGGGTGATATGACTGCCCAGCTTTTCGTAAATATCGTAATGCCTGCCTTGTTTGAACAGGAAAATATCGTATGCTGTCAGTACATTTGCCGTTTGATTGGACTCCTTTGCTTGCATGGCCTCTTATTTTATAAAATTTTGCTTATTCTCTTTTTGAAATGGCATAAAGCATGTAAGACACTACCAGAATGACGAACAGACCCAAACCACTGGAGAAAGGTTGTGTTACAATAGCGAGTACATCAGAACTCTGGTAAATTGCTACAGGAATAGCCAGGAATATACCTATCAATGCTTCTCCGGTGATGAGTCCGGATGCAAACAAAAGGCCACTTTTACCACTCTCTGCTGCTGCTGATTTCCCTACAGCTTTATTGGCCAGCAGGGCTATCAATCCTCCAAACATAATGGCGCTGTCCAGTTCAAAGGGCAGGTACAAGCCTACTGCTACTGCCAGCACAGGAACCCTGAAATCGCTGCCTCTGGCCTCCTGGTATTTGTCGAGTACAATGATCAGGACACCGATTGCTGCTCCGATATAAACCATGGTCCAGGGAAGATTGCCTTTGAATACGCCTTCTGCGACACTTTGCATCAGGGTGGCTTGTGGAGCAGCGAGTGCATCGGGTTTGGCTTCTGTGGCAGGACCAAAACCATAGGCCGTGTTGAGCAATTCCAGTACCAATGGCAGCACCAGTGCGGCAGATACCACACCGACCATTTGCATGATCTGCTGTTTTTGAGGCGTTGCTCCCAGGATATGACCCGCTTTGAGATCCTGCATGTTGTCCCCTGCGATGGCCGCTGCTGTACAGACGACTGCCCCTATCAAAATTGCGGCAGCAGGACCTTTTTCAGCTCCTGAACCAAGCAAGGCTAGCAATATCAGGGACGAAGTCAGAATGGTAGCAATGGTTACTCCGGAAATAGGATTGTTGGAACTTCCTACCAATCCTGCCATGTAGCCCGCTACCGCTGCAAAAAGAAAGCCTGCTATGACCATCAGCAGAGCCATGAGTGCGGTAATTGGCACATCGGCAATTTCTCGCAGGTAAATAATGAATACAGGAATGATCATGATTCCTATACCCATGATGACCCACTGCATGGGAGTATCTTTTTCGGTACGGGGCAGGCTGGCTTTTGCGGCACTGTCTTGTCTGAGTGCCTGAATGCCGCTGTTGACAGCGAAGCTTATTGAAGATCTCAGGTTGATCAAAGCCCAGAGCCCTCCTACGACCATTGCTCCAACACCCAAATAGCGGATCTGGCTGCTCCAGATACCTCCTCCCATTCCTACAGCATCGTCTCCTACGGGAGTACCTGTCAGGTAAACATAAATCGGTATGGCTATCCACCAGCTGATTACACCTCCGGCAAAAACCAGCAGGGCTACGCGGAAACCTACGATATATCCCACTGCAATCAGGGCGGGAGAGAGGTTCATCCCGACGTATGCATACACTTTATTATAAGCCAAAGTAGCCGCTTCAGCGACTCCGTGCCAGAGTTTGAAGCCTGCTTCTGCAAATTTTACCAGGGCTCCCAACAGTCCGCCTATGACCAGGAATTTGACTGCTTTTCCACCGCTTTCTCCTGTTTTCAATACCTCAGCGGTAGCTACCCCCTCCGGGAACTTGAGTTTTTGCTGAACAATCAGTGCATTGCGAAGTGGAATGGTGAATAAAACCCCCAAGACTCCGCCACACAGTGCAATCAGGGTTGTTTCCAGATAGTTGAAACCTGACCAGTAGCCCATGAGTACCAATGCAGGGAAGGTGAAGATAACACCTGCTGCCAGAGATTCCCCTGCAGAGGCAGCTGTCTGGACTATGTTGTTTTCGAGAATGTTATGCTTTTTGAACAGCTTTAATATCGCCATCGAAAGTACGGCAGCGGGAATACTGGCAGAGACCGTCATGCCCGCGAAGAGGCCAAGATAGGCATTGGCTGCGGAGAGAACGATAGATAAGATGGCTCCCAGAATGATCGCTTTGACGGTGGTTTCCGGGAAAACTTTATCTGCGCTGACGTACGGTTGTTGCTGGTTTTCGTTTTTCATAGGTGATATTTGGATTGAATAAAATTCATCGGCAACTAATATACAAAAAAGAGCTTCGGAAAAATAAATAAAAACAATTTTGAAATAGCGCCTATTTTTCAGGCAGCGGCTTGGCTGTACCCGTCGAGAGGGGCCAGTTTTTGATGGGACCCAGTTCTTCGGGAGCTATGGGATTGGGTATAAAATCCTGTAACTGCCACTCGTGAAGCCAATCACGCGTTTGGAGTGGACTTTGGATGCTGACCTTTTCGGGGATGAGCCAGCCACCGCCAATGCGTCTAAAATCTCTGAACCGGGCTGTGGCGCGGAGTGATTTATGCAGGTCCCGGATGGTGTATTCCAACTTTTCTATGCGTCCGGTCTGGGCATTGATCCAGATGATGTATTGATCGTGACTTTTTTTTGCTTTGGCTGTTTCCCAGGTGGCGAAAACCCGCTGGTATTTGATCTGATTGTCCATTTTTTCGCCGATATAGGCGACAATGTCAGCTTCTTTGATGCGGAAGGGAAATTCAATGAAATATTGATAAGCCGACAGGTGAAAGGCTATTGAAGCGGAATTTTCGATCCGAAACCTGCCACGGGGCGACAAGGTATAGGTCTTCCAGGATTGCAGCCCCCAGATTTTCCCCTCCCATTTCCCTTCTCCGAAGATAGCTCTTCCGGTAAAGGTTTGGGGGATGTACTGCAAGCGCATGAGGGTGCTGTTTTTTGGGAAAGGGGAGGCTAGTTTGCCCCAAAAACCGAAATAACGGTCTTCCAGACTTATTTCATACGTTTCGAGGGTTTTCCAATAACTTTCTCCGTGAATGCGTGCTGCTTTTTCCAGCAACTCCCTACCGCGGGATTCATTCCAGTGGATGGCTGCGGTATCCGGTCTGATATCCTGGACGGCACAGGCGGGGAGTAATAGCAAAGCAGTCAAAAATAGAATATGGGCATTTCCGGACATAGGCAAGTGAGCTGTGTTACCAGCCCCGATACCGGGGTGGAGCAATTCCCTGTAAGCGCAAATAGACAATGGCCTGGGCACGATGATGCGTCAGGTGGTCATTCATGAGCATGATTATCTGTCTCTTGCTCATGTTTCCGGCAAAAAAGGTTACTTTTTCTTCGAGTGCTTCGGTCTGAATGTTCCGAATGGCCTTTTGCCCTTGTGACAGCGCTTTGTCGAGTAAGGCCAGCAGGGCTGTTTTGTCGCCGGGAACGGTTGTGCTTTCTTCCCGGCTTGTTTCCTGCCCCAGGTAGGCATTGCTCAGCCAGAGAATGTTGTCGGCAAGGTGGCGGATTTGTTCGGCAAAACTCATTTGTTCGGCGACGGGCTTGTAGCTATAAAGAGAGTCCGGCATTGATTCGGCTACTTCCCTGGTATAGTTTGCTGCATTGGTCCATTTTTGATCCAGTTCCTGTAATAAGGGCGACGTGGGTTGCTGGGCTTTTACCGGGGTAAAAAATACAGCCAGACACAAAAAAGTAGAAAAGAAGCAGTGGATTTGCATGGTTTGTTGTTTCAGGGCACTAAAAATGTTGTTTGTATTTCCTGGATGAGCCCTTTGGCTATGTACTGCACAAAGGTGCGCACCCTGACCCCAGGGTATTGTGCCTGTATGCCGAGTTTGCTGAAATGCATCCAGGGGGCCAGGGCTTTGCTTTTCTGCTCAATTTTTTCGGGGGCACCGGTAAAGCTACTTTGCTGAAGCAGGATAACTTCGTTTTCCTGGAGGATTAAGTAATCCAGGGTAGTGGAAAAAACCCTGTTTTGCCAGTCGTACCGAAGCGGCAGATTTCTGTGGTGATTGCCTGTACTAAAATGTTTGTCCAAAAAGTCAAACCATTGCCTGTTCCACTCCAGTAATTGGTGTGCATTGGGAGCTGTCCCTGCTTCGAAGCGGTTTACAATGCCTGTGGCAATTTTTCTTCGCTGCGGGTCTTCATAACTCGAGTGATCCGCCCGGAGGAAGGCTTTTAATGCTGCACAAAGGTTTTGTGGAGCCACTGTAAAGTCCTGATCCGGGTGTTTTGCAAGATAAGCCTCGGTAGGGTTGAGTTGTACTTGCAATTGCTTTTCCCAATTTTCGGCTTTCAGGTCTATGTATTTTTTGGGAGCAGCTGCCATGCCGGCAGGTTTGGTCAAATGGGTGATTTCCTCCCGGCGGATGGATTCCCTGACAAAATCATTGGGATAAGTCTGGACGAGGGTTTCTTTGGCAATCACCAGGTCGTTCCAAACCCAGGGGGTCTCGTTGGAAAGTTCGTTCAGGACTGGCAAACTTTCATTGCCGTGGTGGTAGACGCGGTTGAGCCATTTGACGCTTGCCTGTCGTGTGGGGAACACCAGGATGTCACGGGCGCGGGTGAGGCCTACATACAAAAGGCGGGCTTCTTCGAGCAAGGCTTCCCGGGTATCGTTGAGGCAGATATCGCTGCTTTCTATTTTTTCTTTCAGAGGAGTATTCAATCGTGGGGAACCGTAAGGGTTGATCCAACATCGCAACCATCTATTGCCCAGGATATTCTCGAGATCTACCGCTTCGCTGTCGGACATGATCTTTATGTCTGTGAAGCTGTTTCTGAGGCCATTTTCCAGGCTGTGGCAAATGGTAATGGGCCACTCCAGTCCTTTGCTTTTGTGGTAAGTGAGTATTTGTACTGCGTTGGGATCCTGGTCTGTTCCTTGTTTGTCTTGTCCCAGATTTTCCAGGTCGTAGAGCCAGAGCAGGAAGCCACCCAAGGTTGCCGGACTGTGTGAGTTGAAACAATTGTCTTCGTATTGTCCGGCGAGCCTTCTGAGTTCGTCGATATTGGCCAGTCTTTTGCTTTTGTTGCCCCATTGGAGGGCCAGGTGCTCCAGATTCAGTCGCTCGATGACGAAGTTGAGGGTTTCGGAGCAGGATAATTCCTGGATTTCGGGGGCGATTTCCCGGAGCTGTTGCATGAGAGGGTAGCGGTTGCCCCAGTTTTCGCGGTTGTTTTGTACTGCTTGTTGTTCCAGGAATTCCAGTCTGCTCAATACGATGTCTTCCAGGCTGTGGCCACTGCCGAGAAATAGGATTTCAGCCACGGACAGATCGTCTTTCGGGGAAAGCAGGTATTTCAGGCAGGCTAGTATCAGTTTGGCTTCTGCGCTTTCCAGGAGGCCTTTCCCTGAAATGACCGCTTTGATACCGGTTTGTTCCAGTGCTTTGGCCATGACCTCGCATTCGCTGTTGGATCGGCAGAGGATGGCGATATCTCCTGCTTTTGCGGTACGGCTTCCTCCTTTATGGCCATCGGGCAGTTGAATTTGCTGTTGTAGCCAGGACTTTAGCTGGTTGGCGATACAATTTTCCATCCAGGGTCTTGCCGGAGGCGTTTTTTTGGTGCCTTCGTGATAAAAATGCCAGTGGTGTACAGCGAGGCTAAGGCTTATGTTTTCGTTGGCAGTATTGCTGCTGTTTTCGTCGGCAATTTTTTTTCTTTTGGGTTGTAGTGCTACCTGTTCTTCGGGTAAATGATCGAAAGCTTTGCAAAACAGGGCATTGTTGAGATGTACCAGGTCTTCCCTGGATCGCCAGGAGAAGGGCTGGATATTTTCGGGGCGTATGCCCCCGGTAGCGTCGATGATCGCCTGCATCAACTTAGGATCTGCGCCCCGGAATCCGTATATGGATTGTTTGGGGTCACCTACCCAGATTGAGTGGCGGGCTATCTTGGACAGGGACAGGAAAATTTCCAGTTGTATGGGGCTGGTATCCTGAAACTCATCGACCATCAGAAGGTCGATTTCTTCTGCCAAAACATTTTTTACCGAAGGTATAGCGAGTAAGTGCTTGACTTTGACCTCCATATCGGTATAGTCGATCAGCCCGCGTTTGCGTTTGTAATCTTCGTATTCGCGGAGGGCGTCTATTGCTACATCAAAGATGGCATAGATGTAGTCCTGGATATCCTGGTGGAATTGGGGATGGGCTTCATGCCTTTCGGCAAAAAGGGAGAGTGCTTCGACAGCATCTTTGCTTTTGGCTCCGGGGTTTAGTCTGCTCAGTTTGGCCCAGTGGATCCAGGGAATGTCAGGACTGTATTTCAATTCCCTGATGATCTCGTTGAGTTGTTTTTTAACTGCAAGGGTAGTTTTGGTGCTGTCTTCTATGGCCTCCATGGCGGAGAGGGTATCCAGGATCAGCGCATGTAAGTCTTCTGCTGCATTTTTGCCGAAGGCAGCATCGGGCTCTGGCAAAAACGAGGCCATTGTCTTGAAAGACAGTTGCTTGCTTTGCTCGAGTACTGCTGTGGAAAAATCGTTGGAACGGGCGATGTCAATGATTTTTTTGACGTCTTTGCGCCAGTCAAAATCCTGCATGCCTTGATAAAAACCCAGTTTAATGCCGAGATTTCCAATCTGATTGACGCGGTTTTCGGTAAGTACCGTCGCAAGTGATTGGTTGAAGATTACCTGCTGGTCGGTATCGGGCATGATCTGTATATCGGGAGACACTCCGGCTTCATAGGCGAAGCGTTGGAGTAGTTTGACGCCGAGGCTGTGTACAGTACCGATGAGGGCATTGGGAAGTTCGGCAGCCTGGTCAAAAAGTCCTTCTGCTATGAGTTCGGTACTGACCCTTTCCTGGAGTTCTGCCGCTGCCTTTTGGGTAAAAGTGGTAGCGATGATGCCCTGAGCCTTGACTCCTTCCTTAATGAGTCTGACCATTTCTTTCATCAGCCGGAAAGTCTTTCCGCTGCCGGCACCTGCCGAGATTATTTTCAGATTGTCGAGTTTCACGGTTAAGGGGCTAAAATTTATTTTTCCACATCATGCTTTCAACTGGTCGGGTGGTGCGTTCGTTGTATTTGGCGTTTTGCTTGTTGTTGTAGTAGTGCTCGATTTCGCCCTCTACGCGGAAATAGATGAGCTGTCCTATGGGCATCCCGGCATAAACGCGCACGGGATGGGTGCAGGAAATTTCGAGTGTCCAGGTATTGCAAAAGCCCACATCGCCTTTGCCGGCAGTGGCATGGATGTCTATGCCCAGTCGCCCAACGCTGGATTTTCCTTCCAGGAATGGCACAGAGTTGTGAGTTTCGGTGTATTCCTGCGTCACCCCAAGGTAGAGGGTATTGGGATGCAGGACAAAGCCTGTTTCCGGAATTTCCAGGTATTCTATGGGGTTGTGCTTGCGGGCATCGAGGATATGGTCCTTATAGATGGCCAGGGTTTTTCCGAGATGTACGTCGTAGGAATTGGTTCCCAGGTTTTTGCGGTCAAAGGGTTCGATCACTATTTCTCCCCGGGCTATGCTTTCCAGTATTTTCTTGTCACTGAGGATCATGATTAACAGGGTTTATAACAAAGATAATCGTTTGTGGCATAGAAGCAACGTAACTATTCAGTAGGTTAGCTGATCTTAATTTTTTAAGATTTGCTTTTCATCCTTGAATACTTACGGAGCAACAACCCTTTGGGTTATCAGAAAGCCCAATGGATGATGGAGCGATCGTCGCCTGCGGAGCAGAGTGCTTTGCCGGCGTTGCACCAAAGCAGGGCATTGACAGAATTGTAGTGCCCGTCGTCGCGATAGCCTTCGAGTACCTTGACGAGTTTGAGCGAGGCTGCTTCCCAGATTTTCAGGGTTTTGTCGCGGCCTGCGGTCGCAAAGAGGGTTCCCTCGGGATTGAAGCGAATATCATTGATCGTAAACATGTGTGCAGGTAGATTTTGCAGGCAAATCGGATCTCCGCTCAGGTCCCAGTGTTTGAGCCTTGCGTCTCGGCCCCCGCTGAGCAGGTATTGGCCTCCCGGATACAGTGCAAGGCTAAAGACAGAACTATCATGAGCGGCGGAGATATGGTGGCGGACCTCCATGCTAAAAGGGTCGATGAAATAGATATTGCCGTCACTGGCACCTGCTATGAGCATTTCTTTTACCGGATCCAAAATCAGTGAGCGGATGCTGTGAGGGGTTACCGCCAGGCTTTCCAGACTTCGCTTTGCTGCGATTGACCACTTGTGTAGTCTGCCGTCTCCTCCGGCGCTGAATAGCCATTCTTGGAAAGGCAGAAAGGCAAAAACTCCTTTTTGGTGCACAGCGATGTTTTTGGTTTTTTCGGGATCCTCCAGGGGAACCCAGTGCAGGCCTCCGTCCATGTTACCGGCGACGACCTCGTGGCTTTCGGGCAGGTACACCATGGAAAAGATTTGTGCCGATACTCTGGCGAGGAGTTTCCCCATGTCTGGGTTGTTCAGTTCCCAACCCACTATCCAGCCATCGCCCCCTGCTGAAAGGAAAGTATCGGAGCGGTCAAAGGGAGAAAGGGCAAAAATAGCACCGTTGTGGCCGGTAAACTGACTGATTTTGTGCATGGCTTCAAGTTAAATACTTACATTTAAAGCAATTTTAAGCGCATTTGGTTTTGATTCCTTTGATTTATGTCGCTCATCACCCAACGCAGCATCAGCCCGGCAGGAGAAATTGGCATCTGGCGCATTGAAGAGCCAGAGGATTTTTTTATTTCCCAACTGAGCCTTAGCGGGTCGGAAGCAACGCAGCTTTTGGCCATCCGCGGCAAAAAGCGATTGGAGTGGCTGGCTGCCCGGCAAGTGGTCCATACGCTTTCCGGGAGTGAACAAAGGATACCTTTTTTAAAGGATGAGCACGGCAAGCCCCACCTGGCAGATACCCGGCTGGAAGTATCTGTGAGTCATTCCGGAAACCTCGCAGCAGCTATTCTGGCACCTGTGACGGTAGGCATAGACATTCAGTTTCCGGTAGAAAAAATTACCCGCATAGCTTCTCGCTTTCTGCGCCCGGTAGAACTGGATTGTATTTCCGAAAAAGACAGGATCATGCACCTACATGTGTTTTGGGGAGCCAAAGAGAGCCTTTACAAAGCCTGGGGTCGAAGGGGATTGGATTTTTGCAGTCATATTTTGGTGCATCCCTTTCATTATGATCTCCAGGAGGGTCGTTGCAGGGCAGAGATAAGAAAAGACAATTTTGTGGGTTTCTATGATATTCATTACGAACTGCTGGAGGGAGCGATGCTTGTCTATGCTTTGGAAACCCGAAGTTTTCGCATGCGCTGCGATTGAGAGCAGCGCATGCGAAACAGGTTAGTTTTCAAGGATATCCACGACAATATGTGACGGGGCTTCAGGTGACATAAACACCCGGTGCGTAGCCTTGACGAAGTCGCTGTCGGCAGCTTCGAAAATATTGGGTACAAATTTTTGTGGATTGCGATCAAATAGTGGAAACCAGGTACTTTGCACCTGTATCATGATCCGATGTCCTTTTTTGAAGGTGTGGTTCACATCCTGCAACCTGAAATCTATGGGCGTTACCTTGTTGGGCACCATAGGTTCGGGATTTTCAAAGCTGTTGCGGAAGCGCGAGCGCATGATTTCGCTGCGCACCATCTGCTGGTAGCCGCCCAGAGCAATGTGTCCGGGAGTGTAGGGACTGTTGGGGGTATCGCCGGGATATACATCTATCAATTTTACTACCCAGTCGGCATCTGTACCGGTGGTACTGACAAACAAATTGGCCATGATCTCACCACTCAGCGTGAGGTCTTCCTCGAGTATTTCTGTCTGGAAAACGAGTACATCCGGTCTTCTCGAAGCAAAACGCTGGTCTTCCGACATGTAATTTCGGGGTGTAATCTGGAAGGATCCGGGGATGTCGTCGGTATAAGGTACAGGCTTATGGGGATCGCTGACAAATTCTGCCACACTTTTTTCCGCAGGAGGATTGACAGACAATTGTTGTCCTTCGTGGAAGTACATCTTGGTTTGCTTGCGGTTTTTGGGAGGCCAGGTGTCAAATTGCTCCCAGCTTTTTTTCCCGGTATTAAACATATAAGCCTCGGGGAGGGCAGTGCGCTCGGTGGAATTGCCCTTCAGGAAGTGGTAGAAAAATTTGGCCTCGATCTCTCTCTGGTAAAAAGTAGCAATGCTGTCGCCAAAATACAGCTGATGGTGCATGTGGTGCCCTCTTTCCCGTGCCCAGTCTCCATGTCCGAAGGGACCCATAACGATGGTATTGTAGGCATTGGGGTTGTTCTTCTCTATGGTTTTGTAAGTTTGGAGGGGACCGTATAAGTCTTCTGCGTCAAACCAGCCACCGACAACCATAATGGCATGGTTGACATTGTTGAGGTGCTGGAGAATGTTCCTTTTTTGCCAGAATTCGTCGTAATTGGGGTGGCTTGAAAGTTCCTTCCAAAAGAAGTTTTCGGAACCGTAATACTTTGAAGCGTTTTTGAGCGAACCCAGTTCCATAAAGAAATCGTAGCCATCGGGAGTGGGGCGTTCAAAAAATTCAAACCAGTTATCCGTTGTAGGCTCGGTTTTTTGGATGCCAAACAAGGGAGTATTCCAGAAATAGCCCAGTGTATAAGCCCCGTTGTGGTGGAAATCGTCGAAGAAGAAGTCCGCAATGGGAGCCTGGGGAGAAGAGGCCTTAAGTGCCGGGTGTGCCTCGACAGCACCTGCAGTGGTATAAAAGCCGGGATAGGAGATTCCCCACTGACCCACCCGGCCATTGTTGTGGGCTATGTTTTTGGTGAGCCACTCTATGGTGTCCCAGGTGTCAGAACTTTCATCTACCTGATCCGGGGAAGTTTTGTTGGGGATGTGCGGAGTCATGTTGGTCCAGGTGCCTTCGCTCATGTACCTTCCCCTCACATCCTGAAACACAAAGATGTACTTTTCGCGAACCATGGTTTCGGAAGGACCCAGATTGCCTCCGCGGTAGGCATCTTCGCCGTAAGGCCCTACGCTGTAGCAGGTGCGGCTGAGCATGATAGGGTACTGCTTGTCGGGGCCTGCATCTTTGGGAGTGTAGATGGAGGTGAAGAGTCTGACCCCGTCTCGCATGGTGATGTACAATTCTTTTTTGGTGTAATTGTCACGTACAAAAGCTGCAATCTCGCTTTGGGTACGCCCCTGGGCAAAAAGTCCGCTTGTGAACAAGCCCAGTGTCAGGGTAAGAAAGAACAATCGTTTCATGTATTGCATGTCTGATTATGGTATGATTAATGAATAATTTTTATCGTTGCTTGATAGCATAATCTTTGTATAAGGGGAAGTGGTAACTCACCTGCAAACTAATAGTAGATTGGGGCGAAAGGGGGGTCTGTAAGTTCTGGAAAGGGAAAAACCTGTCCGTAAAAGGGATAGCAAGGTCATTCATTTCCATTCTGAAATCTACATCCAGCCGACCAAAATTCAACCCTATGCCTCCCACCAATCCTACTTTGCCGATACTTGGGTCGAGCAGGGGAGTAAACGCCTTTTCCTGCAGTACGCGGGTGTAGCGTATGCCGGTAGTAAAGTAGGGATGCCATTTGCCTACGCTGTACAGGCGTTGGTACAGGGTGTTGAGCTGGTAAGTAACGAGGTGTACCCGATCGGGAGTGCTGGTAGATTTTGTACGGAAAGGGCTGGAAAACCACTCGAAAATCAGGCTGTTGCGGCGCTGATTTTTGGGCAAAACGAGTTTGAGCGAAATACCCAACAAGAGGTTGCTACCATAATTGAAGTTTATGCTGCTGATTTCTTCCGGAGCTTCGTCGTCGGATTGCATGGTGGTAAAACTGACTCCTGTTTTGAGTCCCAGATAAGGGCGAATTTTAGGATTTTCAGCCTGGTACCAGGCGCGCATGCCGTCGCAGTAGTGGTAGGCATTGAACAATTTGGTGAGTACATTTTCTTTGAAGTTGGATTGAGAGGCATCGATGCGCACATTGTAGCAGTCGTAAAAAAATCCCTGCAGCTGATTGCGGAAACGAAAATCACGCGCTACCCATACTTTGGTGTCGTCCCAAAAGTATTTGAAGGCAACCAATTCATCCCATATCTCCCCCTTGTTGATAAAGTAGTGGTTGTAGCCGGCTTCGTCCGTAAAAGCGTACAAATTAGCCTTGTCCCCGAGTACCAGGGCTTTCATAAATATCCACTTTTCTTCCCCGTCAATTCGCCGTGAGTCGGGCAAATTTTCGAGATCGTCTGTCAGCGGAGCTACTTCAGCCAGTTTTCCGGTAAACAATTCCTTGATTTCCCCCCGTATTTCCAGTTGATAGACCATTTCCGGCAGTAGGATCAGGGTGTCTCCCCTTTCGGGGAAAAAGGTAAAACTTTCCGGGGTGACGTATTTTTCCCCGTGCAGGATGGTACCTCGCAGGGCTGTTCCATCGCTCAGACTGACTCTGGCCTGGTACAGTTTGTCCTGACTTTTTCCCGCAAGGGCAAGCAATAAAAAAACAGCCAGTAAGGATAGTTGTATTTTCATGCAAGGGTAATTTATGCTGAAAGGCAGATTAAGGTTGTAAAAATTTTCGGATATCCTGATTCAGGCGGTGGAAGTCCTCATCGTGGACGTACATCATGTGCCCGGCTTCGTAATACAACATCTGTATGCGGTCTTTTTCGAATCCGTGTCTGGAAAAGGTATATTCGGCATCAAAAAAGGGTGTAACCATATCGTAATAGCCACTGGCGACCATCACTCTGAGTTGGGAATTCCTGCGCATGGCATGGCTGAGGCGGCGGCTGACATTGACATAAGAAGGTTCGCCTCCCTTCATCCACTTCCATTTGGGATACAGCGCTGAATTGGAAGTCAGGTAAGGGCGATCCATGGTTACTTTGAGGTCGGTTCCGAGGTAGTGGTTGATCGCTGCCGTATAAGCACTGGTAGTTGCATTGCCGGCTGCATCTCCCATTACGGGAGTATCTGAAATCTGATCCGGTTCGATAGTGGTATATCGGCTGTCGAGGTTGCCCAGTGTAAGGCCCTCTTCGCGCAGAAGTTCTTTTCGGAACCGGGAGGCCAGGATGCGAAGATTAGATTTTTTGATGTAAGCTGTGGGAAGTCCCAGGAAATAGGAGAGTCGCTCTGCGATTCTGTCAAATTCCGCTTCGTCCAGATAATAACCCTGGAAAAGAGCGGGAGCATATTCTTTGTAGGCAAAGTTGCGGGCTTCGCCCAAAAATGCTTCCAGGCTTTTTCCCGTACCAGCCTTTTTGTGGTACCAGGCAGTAGCTGCCATCGTAGGCAGGTAGGTGATATAAGCGATGATGTTGTCATCTACGGGCGTAGAACCTGTATAGTCCAGTGCCTGTGAAATGAGAATCAGGCCGTTGATGGCCATATTTTGCCCATTTCGCTCGAGTTCCTGCACCAAGGCAGCGGCGCGTGTAGTACCGAAACTCTCGCCGGCAATGTATTTGGGAGCATTCCAGCGTTGGTGACTGGTAATCCAGCTTCGGACAAAGTCCGCAATGGAGGCGGCATCTTCTTCGAGACCCCAGAAGTCTTCGTCTTTTCCTTCACCGACAGCCTGGCTGTATCCAGTACCGATGGGGTCAATAAAGACCAGATCGGCAATATCGATCAGGCAGTCAGGGTTGTTGGCAAGTTGGTAAGGAGCCGCTCCGTCATCGGCATCAGCGTTGCTGGCGACTTTTACGAGTTTGGGGCCAAACAAGCCCATGTGTAGCCAGAGGGAAGCAGAGCCTGGACCTCCGTTGAAAATAAAAACTACAGGTCTGGGTTTTTCACCCGGATCTGTTTTTACCAGATAGTCTGTGGACCACATGCTGCCGGTAATTTTTCCTTCCTTGTTTTTCAGGTGGGTTTCACCTGCAACTACTTCGTAAGAGATTTGGCGACCATTGAAAGTGCCCTGATGTGTGCTGGCAAATACTTTGGGTGCCGGTATGGGACTGCTTGGTTTATCCGTTCCGTTTTGCTGAGCGAGAAGAGAGGCTGAAACAATGCAGCAAAAGAGGAGCGTATTCAAGAGAGGCTTGTGCATGGCTATCTTTTTTTTAGATTATTCATGAAAGATAATAAAAGGGCGCTTTACCCCAATAAAATAGGCTTTTGAACTTTTGTCCAAAAGCCTTTTGAGATAAAATCAGTTTGATCTACAGACCAAAACCATAGTAATATTCTCCGGGAAGGTCTTCATAAATACCTTCCATAAGTACGCCTCCTTTTTTGTCCTGGAGGGCAGCGATGACATCTTCCACGCTGACAACATTCCTGCCATCTATTTTGGTGATGATGAAGCCTTCTTTGACCTGGGTTTGCTGGCGCAATTTGCCGGGATAGAGCCGTGTGATGCGAACTCCTCCGTTTATGTTCAGTTCCCTGGCGAGGGTTGTTTCTATGGTTTCCAGTTCTGCTCCCAGGATGTCAAACATTGGTTTGTCTTCGCGGGTAACCACTTCTGTATTGCCGGATCGATTTTTGAGTACTACGTCAAAGTCTTTTTCCTTGCCTTTGCGGTTGACTGTGATGTTGATTTTATCGCCGGGTCTGCGTCGTGCGACGAGTTCCTGCAAGCGGGAAGTACCGTCCACCGCAATGTCATCTATGGCTACAATGACGTCACCGGAAGTGATACCAGCTTCACCGGCAGCACTGTTGCCCACGATGCTGTCCACATAAACGCCGGCATTGACAGTGAGGTCTTTTTCTTTGGCGAAGTTGCCATCTACAGAGCGGATCAGGATGCCCAGTACTCCTCGTTGGACTACGCCGTACTCAAGCAGGTCTTCGACGACCTTGTTGACGATATTGCTGGGTACAGCGAAGCCATAGCCGCTGTAAGCGCCGGTTGGGCTGGCAATCGCCGTATTGATGCCTACCAATCCGCCACTGATGTTGACCAATGCTCCGCCACTGTTGCCGGGATTGATGGCGGCATCCGTCTGGATGAAGCTTTCCACAGCATATTGGTCGCGCAGGATATTGATATTACGGGCCTTGGCACTTACAATTCCAGCTGTCACGGTAGAGTTAAGGCTAAAAGGGTTTCCTACGGCAAGTACCCATTCGCCTATCTTTACCTCGTCGGAATTGACAAAAGCAAGCGTTGGGAGTGCTTCTGCCTTGATTTGTATCAGGGCAAGATCCGTGGTGGGGTCGGTTCCCACTACTGTAGCCTTAAAAGTGCGGTTGTCATGCAGGGTAACTTCAATGTCGGAAGCATCTGCAATGACGTGGTTGTTGGTGACGATATACCCGTCGGTGCTGATGATGACACCCGACCCGGTACCTACCCGCGGAGTGGGAGTCATTGGCTCCTGCTGGCGGAAACGTGGAGAAAAGAAGTCATCAAAAAAGTCGCGGAAGGGATCGGGCAGTGTTTGTTGGTTGTTAACTGCAGCTGTTTGAGTTGATTTGATATGTACTACGGCATTGACTACTTTTTCTGCGGTAGCTGTAAAATCGAAGTTGATGCCGTTGTAAGAATTTGCATTGGTATAATTGGCAGATTGGGAAGGGAGGGCATTGTGGTGTTCAATGCGCACAGTTTTTTCCTGCTTTCCTGCCAGGTACTGAAAACCGGTGAAGGTCAGTGCACTGACCACGAAGGCAACCATGGCTGTTTGAATGATTTGTTTACGCATTACTCGTCAATTTTATGATTAATCAATCAGGTAATTTTTCTGTTTTGCAAGTATAAACAGCTGCCTTTTTGTGCTTGATGCAGGGGAAGACAACTTTGACATAATCTTAACACGGGAAATAGAGCAAGTCGGATGCCAAAGGGTTGTATGGGACAATTTGTCTTTTTTGGGGAAAACTTTTGGGATAGGACTGAAAAAATGGGTGACACTTTGTATTTTAAGCTGACATTTTTTCATGAAAAACTTATTCGACATGTTGCCCAATCGCCTGTTTTCAATACTCATTTTTTTCTCTTTTACTTTCACTCTTTTGGCCCAGGAATCTTCCCTGACGGAAAAAATTGACGAGCTCTACCAAAAATTTGACATCGGTGTTCAGCCGGGGTGTGCGATAGGAGT
>JALQTV010000230.1 GCA_023268675.1 Saprospiraceae bacterium
GTATTCCTTACCGTATTGCTTTTCAATTTCCTCCGCAATCTGAGCGATAGCTGTCTCACTCAAATTGGTAGAATCTGTACGCATATAGGTAATCAAACCGGCCTCGTACAGTCGTTGTGCCACTACCATCGTACGTTTTACGGAATAGCCCAACTTACGGCTGGCTTCCTGCTGCAAGGTAGAGGTTGTGAAAGGTGCTGTTGGCCGTCTTTTGGTAGGTCTTACGATGATATCTTCGATAAAAAAATTGGCATCCACGCAAGCCTCGAGGAACTTTACAGCTTCGGCCTCTGTCTCAAAACGAGTGGGGGACTCCGCCTTCAGGCTTACCACTTTGTCCTGGCCATTTTGAACGCGGAAGATAGCGGCAATTTTAAAGAAGTTGGCTGTAGCAAAATGATTGATTTCTCTCTCTTTCTCTACAATAAGTTTTACTGCCACCGATTGTACCCTACCTGCCGACAATTTCCCCTTGACCTTTCGCCATAAGATTTCTGATAGTTCGAAACCTACCAACCTGTCAAGTACCCGACGTGCCTGCTGGGCATTGACAAGATTGAGATCTACGGTACGAGGTTGCTGGATGGCTTTTTGAATCGCAGGTTTGGTAATTTCTCTGAAAACAATGCGTTTGGTTTTATGCTCATCCAAGTCCAATACCTTGCATAAATGCCACGAAATGGCTTCTCCTTCGCGGTCTTCATCCGTTGCCAGCCATACATCATCGACTTTTTTTACCCAGTCCTTCAATTCCTTGACAACTTTTTTCTTGTCGGGAGATACCACATATCTTGGCTCAAAATTGTGGTTGACGTCGATGGCATTGTTTCCTTTTTCCAAATCCCTGATGTGTCCGTAGCTGGATTTCACAGTAAAATCCGTACCCAGATATTTTTCTATTGTCTTGGCTTTTGCGGGAGATTCCACGATCAGGAGATGTTTCGGCATAGTTTCGGGAATTTAGTTTTAGTTTCTCTGACTGCAAATGTATAAATTTTGCAGATAGTTCACTGCAAGGCCAATTTATTGTGACCCATCTTGGCTTATTTATGTTAGTTTCGTCCTAAATTTGTACATTTAATTTGAATATTCAGCAGTTAATAACACCGGGACGCAGATAAAATTTCACACTATCAAAGGCATATACTTCGGATCCTCAGCGTGTATATTCCCTTATAAACCCTTTTACAGACCCGGGGTTCTGTTTGTAAACAAAGAGCTTTAAATGTTCACTTATTTTTATGGCTGAATAATTACCCTTTAATTCAAAAGCGGCCTTCTATGAAAAAAATCTTTGTAGCCGCGACCGGACAGCATGTTGGCAAGACAACCTCCACGCTGGGTCTGGTTGCCAATTTACAAGAACAGGGATTCTCTACCGGTTACTGCAAGCCCGTCGGGCAAAAATCAGTTTTTACCGACGGTATGACAGCAGATAAAGATGCTGTACTCTTTGCAAAAGTGATCGGATTCAACATGGATCCGGACCTTCATAGCCCGGTAATTCTTGGCAAAGGAGTGACCGCAGACTATATTGAAGATCCCACCCAGTTCAATTTCCCCAGTCGCATATTAAACGCAGCTGAAATACTCGAATCCACTTTCGACGTAGTCGTTTATGAAGGCACCGGCCACCCCGGAGTGGGATCAGTGGTGGACCTGAGCAACGCAGACGTAGCCAGCCTGCTCAATTCAGGTGTTATCATGATCGTCGAAGGAGGAATTGGAAACACCATAGACAAGCTCAATCTCAGCATCTCCATGTTCAAAGCAAAAAATGTGCCCATCCATGGAGTCATCGTCAACAAGGTCAAAGAAGACAAATACGACAAGGTCCACTATTATCTCGGCAAGAAATTGCAAAATATGGACATACCCCTGCTGGGAATCCTGCCCTATGACCAATCCCTTTCTTTCCCCATCATGGAAACGGTACAGCAAGCCGTAGATGGCAAAATCATCATGAACGAAGAAGGGATAGGCAACAGAGTGGAAGATATCCTGGCGGGTTCCCTGATTCATGTGGAAGAATTCAACACCTTCCAAAATACCCTGTTGGTCGTCAGCCACAAAAGGCTGAACGAGGCCATCGATAAAATCGAGGAGATCATCAAAACAAAAAAACTGGAAGAATCCCCTCTTTCAGGAGTCATTGTCACCGGAGACGGGCGCCACGCCAGTTGGTTTGACAACATCAATATCGAGTGCCCCTTTTTCGAAAAATACAAGATTCCGGTAATCGCTACAACCTTAGACACCTATGGATCTTTCCTGAAAATCAGCCGGATAGAAGTCAAAATCAACACCCAGACACCCTGGAAATCAGCCCGGGCCATAGAATTGATCCGCGAACATGTTAATTTTGACCTCCTGATTGAAAAATTTGACCTCAAAAACGGCCGTCGCTAAGCCTTCGGCAAAAAAACAGACCAATGTTTAACGAAGCTTCCCAGTTGCTTGCTATTTCTCCCCTCGACGGGAGGTACAGAACCAAAGTGGACAGCCTCTATGAATTCTTTTCAGAATATGGACTGATTCGCTACCGCCTCTTTGTAGAAGTGCAATATTTTCAAGCTCTTTGCGCCATTCCACTGCCTCAATTGTCAGACTTCCCCGCCAAAAAAGGGGATGAACTGGTCAGACTCTGCAATCAATTTGACCTGCAGGACGCAGCAAGAATCAAAGCCATCGAGAAGACCACTAACCACGATGTCAAAGCAGTTGAATATTTCCTGAAAGAGAAATTCGACGAAATGGGACTTTCAAAGTACAAGGAATTTATCCATTTCGGCCTGACCTCACAAGACATCAACAATACTGCCATCCCGCTTTCTCTTCGCCACGCCTTCGAACAAGAATACCTGCCCTTGATAGGGCGATTGCTTGAAAAACTAATAGATCTGCGCAATACCTGGGAGGGAATCCCCATGCTGGCTCGTACCCATGGACAGGCTGCTACTCCCACAACCGTAGGCAAGGAAATACAGGTTTTTATAACCAGAATACAAAATCAATTACAACAGCTCAAGGAAGTTCCTATTCCGGCAAAATTCGGAGGAGCTACCGGGAATTTTAATGCCCACTTTGTGGCTTACCCCCAAATAAGATGGCACGATTTCGGCAAGGCTTTTGTAGAAAATCAGCTGGGTTTGCAGCGGTCTTTCCCTACTACCCAGATAGAACACTACGACAACCTCGCCGCTTTCTTCATGGCCATGAAACGGATCAATACGATTTTGATAGACCTCAGCAGGGATATGTGGACCTACATCTCCATGGACTATTTCAAGCAAAAGGTCAAAGCCGGTGAAGTAGGTTCTTCTGCCATGCCACACAAAGTCAATCCCATAGATTTTGAAAATGCAGAAGGCAACCTGGGAATGGCCAACGCCATCTTCACCCACCTGGCTGATAAGTTGCCAGTTTCACGCCTGCAGAGAGACCTCACAGACAGTACCGTGCTCAGAAACATAGGAGTGCCCTTCGGACATGCCCTCATTTCTTTCCATGCCTTGATACGAGGACTTGGAAAGCTGACCATCAATAAGGCCGCATTGGAAAAAGATCTGGAAAACAACTGGGCTGTCGTGGCAGAAGCCATCCAGAACATTCTTCGCAGAGAAGGTTACCCCGAACCCTACGAAGCACTAAAAGACCTGACACGCGGAAAAGAAGCCCTGAATCAAGCCGGTTTGGCAGCTTTCATCGACGGATTAAATGTATCCTCCGAGGTAAAGCAAGAACTCAAAAATATCAGTCCGCAAAATTACCTGGGGGCTCTTTAATTCTTCATAAAAAGTGCAACCATGAAATTTGCCGATCTGCACGCGCATCCAAGTGGAAAAACATTTCCACGGTACTACAATGGGGATGCAAAGGACTTCCGGAAAATAGCTGCCCACTTGTGGAGCATTCCCAAATCCAAAATAATCAGCCTGATGAAGGGCCTTCGCGCAACTTCCTACAGCCAGGCAGACGTGGGAAGCCTCATTCGCCATTCGGGAAAATTGGTATTTGCCTCCATCTATCCCCTGGAAGAAGGTTTCGTCAAAGACATGGGGACTCCCAATGATCCTCCCGCCCTGTTTCTTCAGATCGCCCTCAATTATACCGGAAAAAGAATCCGCTATTTGCGCAGCGGAAAAGGAGAATACTTCAAGGAGTTGCAGGCCGAATGGGAGTTTCTGCAGCGCAAAAGTGGTCAGCACAGCCAGGGCACCATTGCTCAAAACCCCTCTCCCAACATCCATGTCAGGGAAGCAACTGAGACGGTCGCCGGATTGTACTACATACTGGCGCACAATCCTCAAAATATAGAAAGTTATAAAGAACCCTGGGGTCCAAGGGCAATGATCGGTCCGGACAAGCTGGACCAGGCCCTCAATACGGATAATTGTACTGTTTTCGTATTGACCATTGAAGGAATGCACTCCCTGAGTATGCGCAACCAGGACGAAGCTGTTCCGGATCAGCAACTCAAAGACCGCATCCGGATCATCAAGGATTGGCCGGTATTCTTCATTACTTTCGCACACCACTTCGACAATGACCTTTGCGCCCATGCGAAAAGCTTTTTCAAGGTACCCCTTCCCTGGAACCCCGATCAGAGCAAAATTGTAAATTTTATCCCCAATGATCCCTCCAAACGGCCATTCAGCAAAAAAAATCCGGGAAAAGCAGCGGACTATGACATGGACGAGCGCAAAAAAGGTTTTACCCCCAAGGGTATGGCTGCCATCCGGCAATTGCTCAGCGTAAAAAAGACTCCGGAAGGGAAAGTAGTGGA
>JALQTV010000231.1 GCA_023268675.1 Saprospiraceae bacterium
AGTCATACGATCGAATCTGGAGCTACCGGGACCTACACCACCATCATGACAGGATTGGCAGCAGGTACAACTTATTATGTGAGAGCCTATGTGACGAATATTGATGGCACGACCTATGGTGCTGAGATATCATTTACGACCACTCCATAGTCACTGACTTATTAACCATAATTGTCTGACCGGGGGGTGTAAACTGCAAAGTTTCACCCCCTTGTTTTTTGAGAACCATTCGATACCATTAAGAATATCTTTTTTCTTCCGATCTAATTTGATGCTTGCTTGTTCTAACTTCAGGTAAATCAATAGGGGGAATTCCTTCCTACGTTCATCAATACAAGTGTGGAAAGCTAATTCACAGCCCACTTTTGGTAAGTTCCAAAGGTGTGGCCAGAAAAGATATGGTTAATTGAATTTTTTACGTATTAAGTTGAATCCGGGGATTTGCCGATAGCAAGTCCCCTTTTTTTTCAACAATTCACTCTACGACGTTTTTCAAGCATTCGGAAGGGAACAATCTCACAGTCAACTAAAAAAGGGTTGTTTTATCCGTGAAATTGATTTACATTGAGCCATGTAAATTTGTTTTATGTTTCCGGATGTTGAAAATAGCCTCCAAATCCCCTCTTTTTTCTGCCCCAGAGCTAAAAATCAGGTAAGGGTAAAAGACCATTTAATGCCTTCCACTCAACTTCCGGTACCAAGTTCTTTCCTTCAGAAACTCCAAAGCAATCAAATGCGATACGGCTAAGGCTTTTGATTTTTCTCGCGTTTCTTTGAAATTTCCGACGCTTGGGCAATCCTTAACAAGATGGGGAAGCCATGCATTTTCAGTGTATTTTTTGTTATTAAGGTAAATCGTTATGAGTAGTTCTCCGGATTCTTCTTTGTGGGTGGCACTTGGGAAATCTCTGCTTGTGGTACTTTTTTTATTATTGGGCAGTGAGCATCCCATTTTCGCACAATATTCCAGTAGCAAGCCAAGCGTTACCTCCAACAATCAATTTTCTGATTTTATGTCACCGGATTTTTCGTGTAACTGCGGAACACCTGTCACTGGTGGGTCTGTCCCAGTTACAGACTTCCCGGATTGTGGAGAGGATGGCAATTATCCGAATGAGTTTACCCTGAACCTGGAGTTTTTGGGAGGGGGTTCCAACATAGACCCTGCTGCTTTGGAAGACAAATACTGGATGATCCAGTTTCGCAACCTCGATAATTTGTGTGCGGTGTGGACTTTCCCTTTTACCATTGGCGATAGTTTGTACCAGGTAGAGCGAACAGGCAACAGCATAAAGGTAAGCATTCAATACAGTGACCTTGATTCGGATAATACTTGTACGACTCAGGGTTTTGAAGGATACAACTGGGACTACAGGGTTGTTCAGATTTGTGATTATCCGCTATTTGATTGCTACCGCCTTTCTGTCAGAGATACTTTCAATATGCAGTTGGTGCAGGATATGTTTGATGTGGCTTCCAATAATGCTCACAGTATTTACACGGCCCCCGCCAAAGTGCAGTTCGGGTACTGTGAAACGGATGTTTTGCTGGATTTGCTTTTGGGTGAAACCCTCAGCCTGGGAAATGATTCCATGGACCAACACTGGAATGATGTGCGTTCTTCTCTTCAGTACATAAATGTTTGTGGCTGGGACAGTGAGTTGTTTCCCGGCACTGAAAATTTCCAAATTGTTTTGCGGGATTCTCTGGGCAATGAGGTGAGCCAATCCTTTTTTGACAATCTGAGCATGGATGTCGGCGACTTTGTGTTGATGGATACGGTGTGGTACCAAAATCAACGTTGCATTCGATTGACGTATAAAACCGATGGGGATGGGAACTACAACAGATGGGGCGTTTTCGCCAGCGGCGAATTACTGGATTGTACCAATGCTCCTACGCTGACGATGGATGCAATGTCGCCCGATGATTTTCGCCTATCCTGGAACGCTGGAATGCAAACGACAGGGCATGCGTTCAAAATCAAAATCTACCAGGGTGGGGATTGTGAAGGGATAAGTGCGGATACGGCAAGGAATCGCCCCAATGTGGACAATACCCAGATTCTGGAAGCTGTACTTTCCTGGGATGATCCGCGTCTTACCAGAACGGGAGCACCTGGATCTTCTGAAAATGGTTTTGTTGCGCAGGATACTTATAGGCTGCAGGCAGCTGATTTGGGGATTTCGCTGCTGCCCTGTACCTGTTACCAGGTGTTTGTGTATCAAATTTGTGATGGAATGGATCCTGATGGCACCGATGGTTTTTGGGCGGCAGCCATGGGAAAAACATCCCGATTGGAGTTGTCCTGCTCTGCTGTGGTGGAAAGCCTGGAAGTCAATAGTGAAATTTGTGAAGTGAGGGGCGGAGGAATTGGTTTTTTAGTTCCCGATGTTTTTTGCGCTGCTTACGAGGTGGATGTTTATTTGTCAGGCCCCGGGGTGCTGGATACTTTTAGTTATTATTCTTCCGGGTATAAAAATGGTTCCCCCGTAAGTTCTGACAGAGCATTTGGTTTCATCGCAGGAACAGGCCTTGCATTTTCCCACCAGGATACCCTGATGAATGGAGACTATGATATCAGCATTGAAATCAGGGATACTCTCAATCCGGGAACAGCGCACCGTTGTAGTTTTTCAACTTCAGTAGCGCTGATAGATCTTCTAAAACCAAGTATGGTAATCTCCCTCGAAGATTATACAACAGGCCCGCGGTTTTATTTGGATGATGATGGCACCATTACAGGAAATGCAGCCATGATTGATGATAATTCCATTGACCTTGGAGAGATTGTTTTGCCGCCGGGTAATTGTGGTACAGACCTGGATTTGTTGCTGGATGTCTATGATGAATGTGTGTTGTATTATGATAAATTGATTGTAACGGTTGAAAATGTATCAGGGACTGCTACGGGAGAAGTGTATCAGGGAGCGGATGATACGTTGCGCAGCGCAGTGGTACACCTCGGGGCAGGAGACTTTGTTTTTGACATTCAGATTCAGGATGGTCCCGATGAAACAACCTGGAACAGCGCTCGTTTTCGCGGCAGCGTAAAGGACCAATCGGCACCGATAGTTCAGCTTCCGGGAAATTTGGTTTATCAGGTAGGGACTTGTAGCGATACCTTGTCGGTTTATTTTAACCTGAGTGCTTCGGATGCCTGTGAGGGAAACATTGCAATTTCAGCAGCTAACTTGACAGGGCTATCGGAACTTGAAGAATTGGGAAATGGGCTGTTTAGGGCTACAGGGGTAGCACCCGGCGCCTACGAAGTTGTGGTTTCCGGGGTGCAAGATGCCTCCGGCAACGAGGCTGCTGTTGAAACTTTTATGATTCAGGTACTATCAGGAGGAGTAGCTTCGGAAAGACAGATTGTTGGACCGGGTGATATGCAAGTACTTACCACCGCTTGCCAGCCTGTTACAAAGGTAAGTTTTGATTTGTTTGTAGTAGATGCCTGTGCCAATACGGTGGCATTTGACTCCATTGATGCGGGAGCATATAGCGTTGAGGGAAATTTGTCGGGCAATCGCTTTTCGATAGCCAATTTATTTGCCGGAGACGAAATCACAGTCAAGGCATATTCCGGATCAGCCAGCTATGTTTTTGACATAAGTGTGTCTGAGACTATCGATGTGGGTGTTTCAGAGGTGGTATTTCCCGATGAACTGAATTTTATACTTCCAGTCTGCAATCTGAGTGGCGATTATGTAAGTTTTGCTGTAAAAGTGAAAAATGCCTGTTCAGATCCTGAGTTTATGCTGCTGGCGACCCACTTTTTTCTTGGAGAGGAGGAGGTTTTTCCTGTCAATTACAGCATTAGCGGGAACAGTTTGACTTTCCAGTTTCGCCAAAGGGTTTCCATGGCGGATAACCATGCTTTTTTCGAGGTACAGACACTGGATCTGGACCAAAATACCACCACTTTTAAACAAGTAATCAGGGTTTGGCAGGAAGAAGCGTCGATAGATTACACTTGTGGTGACCAGTTCAATGTATTGCTTGGGGACAATTGTAGCGCAATTATTACTCCCAGTATGGTTTTGAAGGGAGATGAGGGAGCAATATGCAATGATCAATTGCAGGTAATAGTGGAAAAAAGAGATGCCTTAGGGGATTTTGAGGGCTATTACACCCTGAATGAGGTCGTGAATACCGGTTTTTTTAAATATGCAGTGCTTCCTTCAGGAAGTGAATACCTTCGCTATGATAACAACAGGATCATTGGAGTCACTTCAGATGCAATTGTGTGTTGGGGGAGTTTACTGGTAGAGGATAAAACTCCGCCCGTTCAGGTATGTCCCGAAGATACTTATGAGGGATTGGTACCTGTGGTTTACAATAGTTTTTCGGGCCAATTGTTGGCAGAGCGAAGCTTTTATCCGCAGGTATTTTCCTGCTATAAAACATCGGGTGGGACTTATCTTGAATACCTGAACCCAAATGAGCCACATTATTATCACACGCAAACTTTCCGACCTTCCAAAGATGGCATCTATACGATTACACTGAATGCTGATTTTGAGGCCATGCTGGCTATTTTTCAGCAGGACTACCGGCTCTGCGCCAAGCTGCACATCGAGTGTGGTTGGGTGCCCCCGGATACCCCCATCGCCGAGTTCGAGTCGGCACTGAGAACACTGTGCGAGCCGGTCTT
>JALQTV010000232.1 GCA_023268675.1 Saprospiraceae bacterium
AAGATGTTTCACCAGTGGCCGGGTAATCATGGAACTTGAAAACTTGATTGCCTGACGGGGAAAACCCCAGGCAATCAGGGTTGATAACGGAGCAGAGTTTATTTCCGAAAAGCTACAGCAATGGTGCAATGACGAACAACGAAATATCAAACTGATATTCATACAAAAGGGCAAACCACAACAGAACGGATACATTGAGCGCTTCAATCGTACTTTCCGTGAAGATGTGTTGGATGCATATTTATTCGACACGCCGCGACAAGCGCAGCAACACAGTAATAAATGGTTAGGAATGTACAACAATGAAAGGCCTCATGAATCCCGTGCTAACTTGACCCCAGTGCTTTTCTTGTTGAAATATGGAAAACTCCATGCTCACCCGCTGGGCTATGAGGACTTTCCCACATTCCAACAAGATGATGATGGTGATGACTCAATGAAAAATGAAAAAACTTATTAGTAACCTCTATTTTTGATTATGCCTAAAAATGGGAAGGCTTCATACCCACCTAAGCTATTCCATGACCTTATACGTAGGATCTTCCAAAACATTTACATCGATGATGTCATCGGCATTGGCCAATAGGCGGCGGCAATCGGGGCTGAGGTGCTTCAGGTGAACCTTCTTTCCGGCCTTGCGGTAGCGTTCGGTAATTTTGTTCAGCGCTTCGATGGCAGACATGTCCACTACCCGGCTTTCATAAAAATCAATGATCACCTCATCCGGATCGTTGTACACGTCAAATTTTTCATTAAATGCGGTAACCGAACCAAAAAACAGGGGCCCATAAATTTCGTAGTGTTTGTGTCCTTTTTCGTCGATCGACTTCCTTGCCCGAATGCGCTTGGCATTGTCCCAGGAGAAGACCAGGGCGGAGATGATGACTCCCAACAAGACCGCCAATGCAAGATTGTGCAGGAGGATGGTCACCAGAGTTACCAATACCATCACCAGGATGTCAGACTTGGGCATCTTGTTTACTGTTTTGATGCTGGCCCATTCAAAAGTGCCGATGGCAACCATGATCATCAAGCCCGTCAATGCGGCCATGGGGACTTTCTCAATCAAAGAAGAACCAAACATCACAAACACCAGCAACATCACAGAGGCTACGATCCCGGACAAACGAGCTCTGGCTCCGTTGGATACATTGATAAGGCTTTGCCCCAACATGGCACAACCACCCATCCCGGAGAAAAACCCTGAGGTGATATTTGCAATTCCCTGCGCTACTGCCTCTTTGTTTCCCCGCCCGCGGGTTTCAGTGATTTCATCCAAAATATTCAAGGTAAGCAAGCTTTCAATCAGTCCAACCCCTGCAACAATGGCCGAATAGGGCAAAATGATCATGAAAGTTTCTATGCTTAGAGGCACCACAGGAAGGTGGAAGGGAGGAAAACTACCTTTGATAGATGCAATATCGCCTACTGTTTTGGTATCCAATCCGAAGAAAACCACCATTCCAAAAATGGCCAGAATGGAAACCAGGGAGGCCGGAATGGCCTTACTAAGTCGGGGCAGCCCCCAAATGATCAGCATGGTCAGCAATACGAGACCCAAAAACAAATACAAGGACGGACCGGTAAGCCACTGGCCTTGATCGTCTTTGAATTGCGCCAATTGGGAGGTGAAAATGATGATGGCCAGTCCGTTGACAAACCCAAAAATCACCGGATGTGGCACCAGTCGCATCAATTTACCGAGTTTCAGCACACCTGCCAGAACCTGGATCAAGCCTGCAAGGACTACAGCAGCAAATACATACTCCACTCCGTGATCTTTGGCCAGCGAAACAATCACCACGGCGATCGCTCCGGCAGCTCCGGAGATCATGCCGGGTCTGCCACCCAAAACCGATGTAATGAAGCCCATGACTACGGCTGCATACAATCCTGTCAGGGGAGACAAACCTGCAATCAGGGCAAAGGCTACCGCTTCCGGTACCAAAGCCAGAGCTACTGTCAAACCGGACAGTATTTCGTTTTTATAATTGACGGATTGCTGAAAATCGAACAACTTGAGGTATTGGTTCATAAGGGGGTAATTGTTGCAATGCTACGACCTTTTTCTCGCTTTTCCAAACAGTTCCAAGTCCACCCTCCCTTTCCTTTACCAAGCAATTTCTAAAAAGTCCCCTGGTAACCATGATCAAATCGGCCTCCCCGACCATCCGGTTTTAATTGCATTTGTGTACCTCCGGTTTCTTCCAGCCAAAGGAACAGCGCATTCCTCAAGCCCGCTGCAATGTCTTTATAAGCAGGATCCCTGATGAGATTGTTCATCTCCAGCGGATCACTTTGGATGTCGTACAATTCGTTGAGATCCCATATCCCATGATAGCGAATGTATTTGTACTGGTCGGTGCGAACAGCATGCACGGTAGGTGTTTGTGGAAAAGGACGCTCCCAGAAATACTCGTAAAAAATGGTATCGGGCCAGGTATCAGGAATTTCACCCTGTATCAAAGGAAGGAAAGATTGGCCGTCAAACTGTTTGTTCGGTGCCAGTCCTGCAATATCGAGTACTGTAGGACCTATATCGATGTTTTGAACATTCTGAGATACCGGCATTCCCTTCTCTTTTACCGCCGCTCCATAGACCAGCATTGGCACACGGATAGACTCTTCATAAGCCTGTCGCTTGTCAATCAGTCCGTGTTCGCCAAAAGAAAAGCCATTGTCACCCATGTAGATGATGGTAGTGTTGTCTGCCAACCCGTTTTGCTCGACGTAGGAAATTAGTTGTCCGATACTTTCATCGATTCCCAGCAGGGTTTCACAATATGCCCGGTAAAAATCGTCGAAGGAAATTTGTCCGTGGTACATGTAATCCACCCCATGCCAGCTGTAACGCTGTTTTTTTACCCATTCGGGTACATCTGCATAATTGTACTCTTTTTCACTTACTATGGCCTTAGGGTGGCCAGGAGGAAACATGGTAGGTGGATATGCAGGTGACTGCCCAGCGTAGCGCCCCTCGTGATCCGGAGAGGGCATAAACTCTGAGTGAACAGCTTTGTGCGAAACGTAGAGAAAAAAAGGTTGTGCTGTATTCCTATTTTCCAGAAAGTCAAGCGCATATCGGGTAATGGCATCGGTTACATAGACGCTGTCTTCGGGAGCCTCTACCACCCCATTCACATTGAACACACTGTTCCAATATTTGCCCTGGCCCGTGAAACTGGCCCAAAAATCAAAACCCGGGCGCGGATCGTTTTTGTGCTCTCCCATGTGCCATTTGCCGACAAACCCTGTTTGATACCCTTTTTCCTGAAGAAATTCCGGAAAGAAGTGCGTACCATCCGGTACCATGGATTGATTGTCAACCACTCCATGCCGATGCGTGTACTGCCCGGTCAGGATGCTGGCTCTGCTGGGAGAACACAAAGAAGTAGTGACAAAAGCATTTTTCATGTGAGCTCCCTCCCCTGCCATGCGATCCATGTTGGGTGTTTCCAGAAAAGGAACCTTGCCTGTAAAGCCCATGAAATCATAGCGATGATCGTCGCTCAGGATAAATATGATGTTCTGACCTGAGTTTTGCTTTTCTGCTTCGCAGGAAAAAAGGCAACACAGCGCTGACAACAGGAAAATTAATCCAACAAGGTTTGTCTTTTGCATGACAAGGTATTTTATTTGGTGAAAAGAATGCTGCTGCTCTCAGAAATGCCATGCTCACTGAAGGCCTCCACTCTGTAGTAGTAAGCATTGTCGGTATTCAATGCCCTGAGCTCGTAAGAATTTTGGCCATACACCATCGCTGAGAGGTTGAGCTTGTCTTCGGCTATCCCCCAGTAGATGACATATCCCTGTGCCCCCGGGCTGGCCTCCCAACTCAGGTCAGCATTGCGGCGGTCTGCCTGGCGATTTACACGAAAATCAGCGGGTTGAACGGGAGCGGCTCTCTTGCCGTTGCCAAAAACCCGAAACTCTGCTATGGCCAGGTATTTATTGCTACAATACACATGATTGTATCGAACATAGCGCACCGAGGCTGCCTCAGCAAGTTCGATATAAGCATGTGGCATGTCTCGGGTATTTTCCGAGTAATCGGCCAGGGTCTCCCAATTCACACCATCTTTACTTCCTTCCAAAACAAATTGCTGGCGAAGGGTATCCGGTCTTCCAAATATCTCACTGTTGAAATCCTGAAAATTGATCTGTACTGCCCTTACATCCATTTCTTCTTCCAGGTCCACCGTAACATAAATATCATCCGCATTTCGATCTGACACCCAATAAGACCTGATTTCTTCATCGTTGATTTTTTCAATTTCAAAGCCTTTGACCTGTCCCAACATGTACCCGCTGTCGCTTTCATCTACCACATTGATATCGGCCTCTACCAGGGAGGAATTTGTTGACACGGGTTTGTTGTAAGACAACAACATCCAACCCGTAAACCGCTTCTTGTGCTCACTGACGGGGTATTCCGGCAGGTAGTGGGGGTAATCTCCATAGGCCGTGTTCACAAACATCTGCCCATCTTGTTCAAAACCGGCGGGATACATGCCTATCCTTCGTTCAAACTTAAAATTGACGGATATCGCCATGGTTGCGAAATGCCAATAATTGCCATCATTGTCTTTAACTGTGCTTCCATGACCGGATCCCTTGAGAAAACCTCCGGGTTTATAGGAAATAGGATTGTAAGG
>JALQTV010000233.1 GCA_023268675.1 Saprospiraceae bacterium
TGTGGTGGTCCTGATTGCGACGCTTGCCCAACCTGTGACGATGGCATCCAAAACGGACAAGAAACCGGCGTAGATTGCGGGGGACCCGATTGTGAAGCTTGCCAATCTTCCGGTTGTGAAACACCAGGCAACCTGTTTGCTGATCAAATCAGAAGAAGCAGTGCAAGACTCAATTGGATGGAGGTCGAAGGAGCGCTTTATTATACCATCCGCATTCGACTGGAGGGAAGTTCCAGATGGTTTGATTTCACCACTACCAATACTTCGGCAAGTGTAAGAGGGATCGTTTTTGGTAGAGTATATGAGTGGAGTGTAGCAGCTGTTTGTTCCGACAACGAAACATCTGACTGGTCAACTGACTGTACCTTCAGAGTGGGATATGAAGACAGCAGCTCCTGCGGTACAGGTAACAATGTTTATATACCTCAGGGACTCAAAGCATGGCCTAATCCGGCCAGTACTGAGCTAAACATTGCGGTTAATTTCCCAGGACAAAAAGACCTTGTGCTGCGACTATTCGATATGACCGGTACAGAAGTAGTCAAAATTCCAATTGTCGACGGAGCACATGTACTCAACATAGATGTTGAGCAACTGCCCAAAGGAATGTACTTCCTGAGCGTGTCCAACAAAGCGGTAAGAGAAATTACCCGAATTGTAGTCCAGTAAATCACTAAGTACCATACGAAAAAAGCCGTCCCGGATATCCGGGACGGCTTTTTTTATGTTTTTTTGCCTGGTCTTATTGCTTCAGAAAAGATCCCTCATTGACCAGCATATAATTCCCTCCTGTGTCCAGCCAAATGGCTCCAGGAAATATGCTTTTGAAAGTTTCTTCAAAATATTGGACTGACTGCTCCCTGTCAGCAGCTGTTGTTGCAAGCCTGTTGAAAAGCAGCACTCCTGAATCGCTCAGGCATTCCTTTAAAGATTCCAGAAATTCAGGCGACTCAAAATATTCAGGTACCTGATCGTCCTGGAAAATATCCATGCATATCAGGTCATAAGTATCCGTGCAGGTTGCTACAAAAACAGCCGCATCGGTATTGTAAGCAGTCAAAGGGCTTTTGATTTCAGGCAGGACAAAAGTATTGGCCAGCTGAAGAATAACAGGGTCTATCTCCACAGCAGTATAATCAAAAGACTTGTGGAACTTCTTCTCCAACATGTACGGAATACTCGCCAGGCCCAGGCCCAGTAGCAAAACATTGCGGGCCTCAAATTTCTCCCAATCCAGTTGGCGAAAAACCTGACTAAAATTGTCATATAAATCCCCGTAGGAATAAATGGCATTGGCCGTACAAAGCTGGTACCGGCCATATCGTATCACCACAGAAAGTGCCTCGTTGTAAGGACTCGAAGTATGTACCACCGGTACATCTGAAAATTGACTCAACAGCTTTTGCCACCAGGTAATTTTCATTCCGGAGCTTTTTCCCAGGTTCTCTGTTCTCGGGTATCCTCGTAAACCTTCATGTATATCAGCCTGTCTTCTGTGGAAAAGGCAACATTTTTGCGCTGCATGGCTCGTTCCATGCTATCGAAAGCTTTGCTCAGTTCATAAGTTTCAAAGTCTTCCCCTCCACCCCAGGCATACGAAGGAATGTGTTTAGAGTGCAAGGCCGTGCCAAAAACATTGCTCCCCACACCAACTACTGTACCTGTATTAAATGCAGTCTGAATACCACACCTGGAGTGATCGCCCATAAACAAGCCAACAAACTGCTGGCCACTGCTGACATAATCATTTTCGGCGTAACTCCACACCCGGACATCTGAATAATTGTTCTTCATATTGGAGGCAGAAGTTCCCGCTCCCAGATTGCACCACTCCCCTACAACAGCATCCCCCAAATAACCATCGTGTGCTTTGTTGGAATTGCCAAAGAATACAACATTTTTCACCTCGCCCCCAACTTTTGACCCCGGGCCCAGGGTAGTTGCTCCGTAAACTTTCGCTCCCGCTTTCACCACAGAGCCTTCCATCACTGCTACCGGTCCTCTCAGGATGCTTCCCTCCATAATGGTCGCATTTTTCCCGATATAAATCGGGCCTTCAGAAGCGTTCAAAATGGCGCATTCCACACTCGCACCTTCCTCTACAAATACCTGTTCGGGTGCAAGCACCTGATTTGTCCGGGAAAGCAAGCGCGACCGATTGCCCCTGGTCAAAATTTCGAAATCTGAACGCAGGGCTTCATCATTGAGTTTGAAGATGTCCCAAACATGATCCAGTTTCAGAAAGGAAGTATTCTGAATATCATGACCCTGAATTTCACTGATATCCTCGTCATTGACCAGTTTGTTGAGCTGATTGGCGTCCAACTTAGCAACGATCAACTCTTCGCCCTTCAGGTAAGCCTCATTGAAATCCATCTGCCGAATCAAAGTGCACAACTGATCAGATGGCATCACAGAGCCATTGATAACCAAGTTCGTATCACTACTGTCAATCGGAAATTTTTCAGCCAGATAATCCTGGGTGATATAACTTACCTTACATCTCATCCATTGCTCCCACTTTTCCTTGATGGTAAGCATGCCTACCCGTATTTCGCATACAGGCCGGGTGTAGGTAAAAGGCAAGAGCTGGTCTCTGACTTCGTTATCGAAAAGAATAATATGTTCCATTGGGGTTCGGGATAAATCATCGCGCAAACAGTGTGTGTACCTGTCCGCAAAAACATTTTTTTGAATACATAAAAAAGTCTCTTCCAGTGAATTGAAAGAGACTTCCTGTCATAAAACGGCAAAATGTTGTCCGAATTATGCTTTCTTGGCAAATTTTGCAAATTTCTTGTTGAATTTGTCGATACGACCAGAGGTATCAACAAACTTCATCTTCCCTGTAAAGAAGGGGTGAGAAAAACTGGAAATTTCAAGCTTTACAACGGGGTATTCCTTGCCGTCTTCCCATACAACTGTTTCGTTTGACTTTGCACAAGATTTGCCCAGCCAGGACTCGTCACAAGAGATGTCCTTGAATACGACCATTCTATAGCTTGATGGGTGGATGTCTTTTTTCATACTTCTTGCCTTTAATTTGGGCAGCAAAGATACGCTTTTTATTCAATTTGTGACAAATATTTTTGTTTTTTGCCCGGAAAGGGCGCATCAAAAGCGGGAATCTATGTAATATGGCAACATCGCTCTCCAGGTAGGCCAGTCGTGCGCCATATCATGCCCCCAGATATCCAGCTCATGTGGGATGCCCTTTTCTCCCAATACCCGGCTAAGGTCTGCTGAGCCCTGCGGCTGTTCATAAGCACCCGAGCCACTGAGGATATGAATGTGATTTGCCCGCTGGAGCATGGGCAACCAAACATTATCATCCAGATTGGCAAGGTACTGCAAAGGTGAATTGAAATAAACATCGTCATCATAGTACCCCTCAGTGTAGGTAGCCAGGTTGTAATTGCCACTCATGGCAATGGTGCCATGTAAAATATCCGGACGGCGGAAATACAGATTGGAGGCATGGAGGGCCCCCAGAGAAGCTCCTGCTGTAATGATGGGTGTTTCCGGACTGGTTTTATGATGGATAAAAGGTACCACTTCGTTGAAAACATACTGATTGAATTGCTGGTGTCGGATAGACTTTGCACGTGGGTGCATGTAACGGTTCAGCCAGCTTTCGGCATTGATGCTGTTGATGGAAAATACCTTGATCTTGCCTCCATCGATATGAGGTCTCAATGCATCAATGAGCAAAAAACGCTCGTATTCCAGGTAATCTGCTGCTGCCGTTGGCAACAAAAGCAAGGCAAAACCATAATAACCGTAAACGGCAACCTGCATTTCTTTGTTCAGCGCAGGACTGTACCAGGAATGTATTTCGCGATTCATAACAAATGATTGTATAAGGTATTCAATTTATTTCAATCCTGACTGCTGCAGTTTGCCGACTATCTGCTTTATATACAAGGGATTGGTTCGGCAACACCCCCCGATAACGGATACCCCTTCCTGCACCCACTGTAAGGCAGCGTCAGTTAAATTTACCTCTTTGCCCTGAGCAATCCAACATTTATGTTCGCTATCCCAGTTTTCTCCGCTGTTGGGATAAACCAGCAGGGGTTTTTCGGTATAAGCAGCTATGGTTTTCAGCGCTCCGGATACCAACTCCGGGGCACAGCAATTCAATCCGATTGCCTGTACCTGCTCCGCCTTATCAGCCAGAGCAACTGCCTCCGAAAGTTGTTCTCCGCTAGCCAGTGTCGTAGCGGATGCACAACTGAAGCTGAGCATTGCCGGAGTATCGGCAAGGGTTTCCAGTAAGTCCAGATAAACCCTGGTCTCCATTAAATTGGGAGTGGTTTCAAAAGCAATAAAATCAGGCTTTGCAGCCAAAAAATGCTCCAGGCGCTCGCGGTGAAAACGATGCAGTTCCCGGTAATCCACCTCATATACTCCTGTGTATTCTGCTCCATTGGCCAGATAAGCGCCATAAGGACCTATGGAGGCTCCCACCAGCGGGCTTGCGGTGGCAGGGGATTGCTGCAAAAATTCATCTCTGGCTTCCAAAGCAAGCGTGACACTTTTGCGGAGCAATTCCGCCGCCGCCTCTCCGGACAAGCCATAACGCAAAAAGCCTTCTATGCTGGCCTGGTAACTGCCACTCAGAATAAGATCTGCACCAGCCTTCAGA
>JALQTV010000234.1 GCA_023268675.1 Saprospiraceae bacterium
GGTATTCCAGTATTTCCCTGGCTCTATCTTGTGCTTCCTGCTCCGGTGTTTGCCGGATAAACGCAGGGATACAAACATTCTCAAGGGCAGAAAATTCCGGTAGTAAATGGTGAAACTGAAAGACAAAACCAATGTGCTGGTTCCTGAAGGCGGCCAATTTATTGGAAACCAAACTTCCTATTTCAGTGCCATCAATATGCAATGAACCAGAGTCAGGCCTGTCCAAAGTACCTAAAATATGTAATAAGGTACTCTTGCCGGCACCTGACTTGCCTACAATGGAAACGATTTCTCCTGCATCAATTTGGATATCTACCCCTTTTAAAACATGCAGTTTGCCGTAAGACTTATGGATTTGAGTAGCGCTGATCAATGGAGTTGGTTTGTTGGTTAAAACTTTTGCAAATTAATTATTTTATTCCAACTATCCTATGGATACGGCGAGGTCCTATGGGTTGGGCGCCTTACGGCAAAAGATCTTCGCCTTTGATTATATTTGCAATGAAAAACAAAAAAATGAATGCACTATTGCTTTGCGGATTTCAGATTGATTTTTTGCCGGGAGGCAGTATTTCGGTACCGAAAGGAGACAAAGCTATTCCGCTTATCAATGAGTGTATGGATAAGTTTGACAAGGTTGTCTTTTGTGCCGACCAGCACCCTGCTAATCACAATAGTTTTGCAGCCAACCATTTGTGGCGAAGACCAGGACAATCCATGACCATAGACGGAGAATCCAGGTTACTTTGGGATATGCATTGTGTGAAAGGTAGTTTCGGAGCAGAAATTCACCCTAAATTAGAAGAAGATAAAATTGACAAGTTTTTTAACAAGGGTACAGATCCGCAAAAAGACAGTTATAGTTGCTTCTGGAATGCCGCAGACAAAGAAAAAACAGGACTGGAAGCATGGCTGTCGTCACAATCCATAGACAGCATTTTCTTAGCCGGCATGCCCCTGGAGTTTGAAATTAGATATACTGCTTTAGATGCCATTCGGTTGAAAATCAAAACCCACATACTCGAAGACGCTTGTTTTGCCTTGGACCCAGAAAAACAAAAGGGCGCACTCGAAGAACTCGCCGCAGCAGGAGCTATTATTACCAACACAAAAGCTTTAACCCAAATAAACAGTTAGATATGCAGCAAACAACCGGACTTAGTGCCGAACAACTCATGCAATTGGAGGCAGACCATGGCGCACACAACTACCATCCCCTTCCAGTAGTTCTCAGCAAAGGAGAAGGCCCTTTTGTCTGGGACGTTTCAGGAAAGAAATATTTCGATTACCTCTCAGCTTATTCTGCCGTTAACCAGGGACATTGCCATCCACACATCATCGGAGCACTTACCAGACAGGCTCAACAACTGACGCTAACCTCACGCGCTTTTTACAATGACAAACTTGGTCCTTACGAAGCATACATCACAAAATTGTTCGGGTATGACCGTGTACTACCAATGAACACAGGCGTAGAAGGTGGCGAAACTGCTATCAAGCTTTGCAGAAAATGGGCATACGAAGTAAAAGGGGTTCCGGAAAATCAAGCCAGAATTGTTTTTGCAGAAGGCAATTTTTGGGGACGTACGCTGGCAGCTATTTCTTCCTCTTCAGACCCTGATAGCCGGGGAGGGTTTGGTCCCTACATGCCCGGATACGAATTGATTCCCTACAACGATTTAAATGCGCTGGAAGAAGTGCTTAAAAATCCCAATATAGCCGGTTTTATGGTCGAACCAATTCAAGGTGAGGCAGGAGTTGTAGTGCCGGATGAAGGGTATCTGAAAAAGGCTTATGAACTGTGTAAAGCACACAATGTATTGTTTATTGCAGATGAAGTACAAACAGGTATCGCACGCACCGGGAAGATGATTTGCTGCGAACACGAGGGGGTAAAACCGGATATCCTCATCCTTGGAAAAGCACTTAGTGGCGGCGTATTACCTGTGTCTGCTGTATTGGCAAGTGACGAGATCATGCTTTGCATCAAACCCGGACAACATGGTTCTACGTTTGGAGGCAATCCATTAGCTGCAGAGGTTGCAAAAGCGGCACTTGAAGTGGTTGTCCAGGAAAAATTAGCCGAACATGCCGCCTCCATGGGAGAAATATTCCGCAAAGAAATCAGAGAAAAACTTGTCGGAAAATCGCCTTTGGTCAAAGAAGTCCGCGGAAAAGGGCTGCTTAATGCCATTGTCATCAACGATAGCCCAGACAGCAAGACAGCATGGAACATTTGCCTCAAACTGGCAGAAAACGGACTTTTAGCCAAACCCACCCATGGAAACATCATCCGTTTTGCTCCGCCTTTGGTCATTAACGAAGCCCAACTCCATCAAAGTCTCGGCATCCTTATAGATACCATCCAGGGGATGTAATTGTGTTAATTTTTTGCTAAATTGGAGCAGGGTCGGCAATTTATTTCAATTACCGACCCTTATATCGAAAACTGGCCGTCCGGTCAGATTCAATTATAAATGTGCAGTTCATGAAGCCATCATCCGCATTCCTTGTTTTTCTTTTCACCAGCCTCAATCTGGTACTTACTGCCCAGCAAACTGCTGTTTTTACTGCAGCTACTGAAAAATTCGACGAAGGAGTCGCACTTTACGAAGACGGCCTCTATGCACGCGCTCAAGAACTTTTTCAGCAACTTAAAGACAGGCTCTACCCTATTCAGGAAAACACTGCTGAGCTCCTGCTTCTGAAATCCGACCTCTACCTGGCCAAATGCGCGCTTAAACTGGGTTTGCCTGACGGCGAAAAATTAATTCTGGATTTCATCCGAAGCAACAGCCCCGATCCAATGGCTAAAGAAGCTCTACTGGATCTCGCTGACTATTATTTTGCTGAAAAAAACTATCCCAAGGCCATAGAAAACTACCTGGAAGCAGACAAAGGAAACCTTAGTCCCGAACAAAGAGCTGATCTCAAGTTCAGGTTGGGATATTCCTGGTTTGTGAGCAAACAATTCGAAAAAGCCAGAGAAACACTGGAACAGGTCCGGTCAGTACGAAATGACAATTACCATGCTGCCAATTACTACCTCGGCCTGTGTTACTTCTTCGAGGGAAAGTACCCCGAAGCCATCAATGCCCTGAATAATATTGATAAATCGCCCCGATACAGCAAGTACGTGCCTTATTATTTGTGCCAGATTTATTTTGCACAGGGAATGTATGAGCAGCTTGTAGCCTATGCGGTACCAAAGCTACAAGATAGGCAAGTTAAAAACCTGACAGAAATCAACCAATTGATTGGTCAATCCTATTTCGAAATGGGAGCTTTTGCAGAGGCCATGCCTTATCTCGAAACTTATGCAAATATGGCAGGCAATTTACGCGAAGAAGAGTTTTATCAATTGGGATACGTACAATACCTGGCAGGAGAATACCCCAAGGCCATCCGTAATTTACGAGAGCTAAATGGACTCAATTCAGTCACAGGTCAACACGCTATGTATTACCTGGGAGACTGTTATCTCAAAACAGGAGACAAGGTATCGGCAAGGTCCTCCTTTGGTTATGCGAAAAGGCTGGATTTCTCTCAGGATATACGGGAAGAAGCTCTTTTTAATTATGCCAAACTCTCGTATGAACTCAATGACCCAGGGGAAGCTATTGCTGCTTTACAGGAACTTGCCCCAACTTCCTCTCACTATGGGGAAGCTCAAAATCTGATGGCAGATATTTTTCTCAGTTACCGCAACTACAAACAGGCAATGGAAATCATAGAAAAATTGCCTAATAAAACGCCTGCAATTCAGAAAAGCTACCAAAAAATAGTGTATTTGCGTGCATTGCAACTTTATCAAAGCAACAATTTTGAGGAAGCCAAAACTTATTTTGAACGCTCTCTTGAGTTCCCTATTGATCCCGCGACCAAAACTTTGGCAAATTACTGGCTCGGAGACATAGCTCATGTGGAAGGAGAATACAACCTCAGCATTCGCTACATCAATCAGTTTCTGACTTTGGCAAAAACCGTCAATAACCTACCCGATGAAGCTTCCCTTTTCACCGCAAATTATCTCCAGGGATACAACTATCTCAAACTTGAAAATCATGCAGCAGCCCAGGTGTACTTCCGTGAAACGGTAGAAGATATTAAAAGAAATACTGCATTTATCAAAAACCCGGAGATCAGTTCCACTATTCTGGGAGATGCCACCCTCAGGGCAGGAGATTGCTATTTCAAACAAAACAAATACAACGAATCCGTCGCATTTTATGAGGAAGCCATAGAAAAAAGGCATGTAAACTATGAGTATGCCTATTTCCAAAAAGCAATCATTGAAGGCCTCAGGGGGCGAATGACAGACAAAATTGTAACCCTGGAGCAACTCATCAATCGCTTCCCTCGCTCCACTTATGCGGATGATGCACTCTTTGCACTGGGATCGACTTATCAGGAAATCGGGCAACTCGAAAGGGCAGTGATGCCCTTGATGAGATTGATCGGGGAATACCGCAATAGCTCTGACCTGGTCAATCCCACCTTACTGAAACTGGGTTTGATATATTATAATTTGGGAGATTGGGAGAAGGCGATAACTTACTACAAACAAGTATTCTCAAACAACCCGGGAAGTGCGGAATCCAATTTGGCTTTGGCTGCTCTGGAAGAAATTTACGTGGATGAACTTGG
>JALQTV010000235.1 GCA_023268675.1 Saprospiraceae bacterium
GCCTGTAAGTATCTTTCACGCTTAATCATTTCTTACACCAAATAGGTAGGAAATATTTACATCAAATGTTTAAATTTAACCAAAGTAAAGCAAAATAGTCTTTTAAATAAAATTTTACACATGCTCAAAATTAAGTTTGGAACAGATGGATGGCGCGCTATCATCGCCAGAGAATATACGGTTGACAATGTGATGCGGGTAGCTGAGGGGACTGCGTGCTGGATGAAGAAAAAGAACATGAAACAGGCAGTCATAGGGTTTGACTGTCGGTTTGGAGGCAGAATGTTTACCGAGGCTACAGCCAGAGTGCTGGCAGCCCATGGCATAAAGGTACTGATGGCTCCGGAGTATGTTTCTACTCCCATGGTTTCACTGGGGGTTGTCAAAACAGGCTCGGATATCGGGATTGTAATCACAGCCAGCCACAATCCGCCTTCTTATAATGGTTTTAAACTTAAATCTTCTCTGGGCGGCCCTATGATTCAAAAAGAGGTGGATGAAGTGGAAGCGGAGATTCCGGATGCCTGCAGTGCAAAATTGAGCTCCCTGGATGAGCTTATGGCCAATGGAATGGTTGCTTATACCGATCTGGAAAAGCTGTATATGGATCATGTGGAGTCCAATTTTGACCTGGCAGCTATCCGCTCGGCAGGGATATCCCTTGCTTATGACGCGATGTACGGTGCAGGCCAAAATGCAATGCGGCAGTTGTTTCCCAATGCGGCACTGTTGCACTGTGAGGAAAATCCGGGTTTTGCAGGACAGGCTCCTGAACCTATCCACAAAAACCTGCAGGAACTTTCTACTTACATTAAGGAACATCCGGAAATTCAGCTGGGAATTGCCAACGACGGGGATGCCGACCGGATAGGATTGTACGATTCTGATGGCAACTTTGTAGATTCTCACCACATTTTGTTGCTCCTTTTGTTGTACATGCACCGCTACAAGGGGGAGAGCGGCAAGGTGGTAGTGACCTTTTCCGTAACCGAAAAAATGACCAAACTCGCAGCGTCTTTTGGCCTGCCCGTAGAAATTACCAAAATAGGTTTCAAATACATAGCCGAAATCATGGCTCAGGAGGATGTAGTGGTTGGTGGAGAGGAATCAGGCGGACTGGCAGTGAAAGGGCATATCCCGGAGCGGGATGGCATCTGGATTGGTTTGATGATCATGGAGTTCATGGCGAAAACGGGTAAGTCGCTCAAGGAATTGATCCGGGAAGTGTACGATCTGGTAGGGCCCTTCTCCTTCGATCGCGATGACCTGCACATGGAAGAGGCTCAAAAACAGGCAATCATTCAGACTTGTAAAGAAAATCCCTACAAGGCTTTTGGTACCTATCAGGTGCAAACGCTGGAAACCATCGATGGATTTAAGTTCATCCTGGATGAAAATCGATGGATTTTGATCAGACCTTCCGGTACAGAGCCGGTGCTCAGGGTGTATGCACAAGCTCCTGAGGCAAAGGAAGTCAGGCAGATTCTTGATGCCGTAGGACAGACCTTCGGTCTTTAATAGTTATGGTTTACGGTTTTGCCTGTTCAGAATCTTGGACAGGCAGAACCGTTTCTTTTCCCTCCTGCTGACAGCAAAGCTGCATTTCTGCTGAAAAGCCAGGGAGATACACGCAATCCTATATAAAAGTCCGTACCTGTAAATTTCGCCTGCTTGCCAAAACTGGCGAGTTTTTCCGTGCCCAAATACAAAGGACCCATCCGCAGTGCGAGCCCCATCCGCCAGCCATCCCACTGATAGGAAGAGATGGGCAGAGATGCACTGAAGAGGTAACGCTCATATCGTGGAGCTATCGTAAACAAACTTCCACCCAGGATGGCCGTTTCATTCAGTCGCAGGGGCTGAATGAGCATGGCTCCTACAAAAAATGATTCATTGATGCGATGATCTATTTGAAAGCTCAGGCGGGTAGGCAGCCACTGGGTAAAGGCATTCTCCACCAATGAACCGCCTGGAGTACCGGTCAACTGCATGGTGAAAGTGTCAATGACTGCATTTGCATCACCGGGACTGTCAAAAAAACGGTAACTATTGCCATCCAAGGTGCCGGGTGCTTCCAGATTGATCTCATGGCGAAAGGCCGCCTGGTTGAATTGTATGGCACCCAAATCCAGCACAGCAAGGCCCAATTTCCAGGCATACCCGGCAGCATCGCCGTCTATTTTGTAAGCCAGCCCAATGTCCATGCCAATCCCCGTACCATTGAGAGTGGGTTGGTAAGAGTCGTCCGTGAAAGCGGTGTTGGTATAAGCAAATTGCATGGCCACAGGGGTTCCCGCCAGGCCATTTTGTGGCAGGCGAGCCATGCGGAACCTGTCAAGGGTGTAAAAATAACCCCCTTCGTGTCCTGCAAGGTACTTTGCGGTCACACCCAGTGCGAGCATGCCGGATTTGACCTGCTTGCTCCAGGCATAGTTCAAGCCGATTTCCGTCCACGCCAAAGCTCCACCATAGGCAGGAGGTACCGGGAAAGTGTCGTAGGCAGCACGGGTATTGAAAGTATAATAACTGAAATTGTCACTGACATTGTCCATTCCGGCAACTAACCTGCTTTGCAGGATGAGCCCTACGGTATGCTGTTCATTTATTTTGTAGCTCACCGAAGGGAGGGAAATGGTTGAACTCGTATAAAAATAGCGTTCTTTGTTGTCTTCAAAAAAGTCCAGTACGATTCCATTGGGAAGCAGGTTTTCTTTGCGAAGTGTAGGCCCGAAGTCGAAGTTGGGATTGCTTGTCTGGCGCAACAGGTCCGGTACTCCCACGTCTTGGAGATAACCGTAGTTGTTTTCAGAAAAATGGGCAACGCCACCCACATGCACATCCCAGCGGAAAGGGCTGAAAGCCGAAAAAGCCGGGTTTAGATTGGCCGACAGGACTCCGGCATAATTGTCGGACCGCACTCCAAATTGCAACTGGGAAAATGCCAGTCCGGGGAGCAACAACAAAAAACCAAGGAGGATACCATATCTGTACTGCATGTCAAAAGAGTTGTGTGGACCAAATTAAAAAAAATCCTGCATACGATGTGAAGGAACACTTAATTGAGCACATTTAGTTGGCAAAAGCCTGTCTGGCTAACGCCAAAAGGTAAGGTGAAAATATATTTGCGCCAATAATTACTGCGCCCATCGCCACAAACAATACTGCTCCGGCAGCTGTATCTTTGGCTTTTCCCGCCAGGGGATGGTATTCAGGAGACACCAGGTCGACGATGGATTCCACAGCAGTATTGAAGGATTCGGCTCCCAATACTCCGACGATACAAAAGATCAGCCAGCGCCATTCTTCACGGGAAATGTTGAAGTGCCAGCCGGCGAGTATTACGGCAAGAGTGGCAATCAGGTGTATCCGGGCATTGGGTTCGCTACGGAGCATTTGTACCCACCCCTTGAGGGCATAGGTGAAACTTTGGAGGCGGCTTTTTATCATGAAAAGCAAGTTTGCGGGTAAAGATAGCCATAGTTTGCCTACCACAAAAGGCATGCTTTTTTTATGATTTCCTGCCCGCCTTGCGGCGAAAAAAGCTCTATACGAAGCACATAGATTCCGTTTCCGACTCTTTGCCCCTGCTCGTCTTCCCCATCCCAACGCAAGTTGAAGCCGCTGCTGATCACCTGCCTGTTGGCCAATCTCCTAACCGGCCTCCCATGCAGGGTAAAAATAGCAGCATTGCAAAGGTTGTTGACGACCCTGGGTTCGAGATAGACGGCCAAATAATCATCCACACCATCTCCATCAGGGCTGATCCGGATCATGTCGGTCTTTTTTTTCGCTACATAAGATTTTCCTTCACGGAGAATTGCATTGGCCAGGCCGGGACTGGCATAGTTTGACTCCGAAGTTCCTGAATGCCAGTTTTTTGCTTCCAGCCCCGATAAAGCAGACGCTGTTTTTTCCAAACTTATTCCCCTTACTCCTGATAAAAAAGGGTGATGCCAGGCAGCATCAAAGACAATGCTGTCAATCAGTTCCCCTCCAAGCCAGAGTGACAAACTCCCTCTATTACGGTTGAAGGCAGGTAATGCTGTATTCAGACAATTGTATACGGGGGTTGCCGGGTAAGCTTGTTGTAGTGTCTCCCTGTCTGGTGTTAGGACGAGGAAGGAATCTGGCGCAAGCATGGTATTGCGAGCTATACCGGCATCAATATAAATGCCTTTTTCGGGATCATGTGCACGCAAAAGCATCTTTGAAAATTAAATTTGGTAAATCACTAACGCCAGCCCGTCTTCACCTTGAAGTTACTATACAAAAATCGCTCGATCTTCAACCATTCATGCCTATGCTGTACGTGTGAATTCAACTGAGCTTTCAATAGTTTCAAATCTGATAATGTCATTTCCAACAAGTTGCACTAACTAATCGCAATGGTCGTTTCCAGTTTTTTGCTGCCCGGACAGAACAGTGCTTCTTCCCCGATCGCCAAATTGTAATCAACCAAACCGATTGCTTTTCCTTTGAAGTGTAAAATCAAAAGCCCTGACAGTGGGAAGTAGACTTTGGAATGGATTTCACCTTCTTGAAACAAAACCTAGTCCATATCAATCTAGACTGCGTTACACCTCTTCAAAAGCATATTAACAGCCGGAATCGATAAGTTCTAAAAAAATGGGTGTTTTT
>JALQTV010000236.1 GCA_023268675.1 Saprospiraceae bacterium
ATTTTACAGCATGTCTGCTCAGATACGATTGGATAGAAAACAGTATTATGAAATATTAGTAACTATTCAGCCCAAAAAGTGAGCACAAATCGTAAGAATCAGGAAAAAATACTATCTTAAGTCATGCTTCCGAAAGAAATACAAGCCATATTAGATTTGCTGCCTGAAGAATATCGCAAGATAGTTGGGCCTGTATTTATGATGTATGAAATTCGAATAGAGAAATTGGAAGCTGAGGTAAAGTCTTTAAGAGACCAACTTGCCAAAAACAGCCGTAACAGCAACAAACCACCCTCTTCTGATACTTTCAACAAACCTGCTCCGAAGAGTCTGCGCAAGAAGACCGGGCGTAAGCCTGGTGGCCAGAAAGGCCATGATGGTACGACGCTTAAGATGGTTGATTGCCCGGATGTGCAAGTGACGCACCGGGTGGAAGAATGTGAAGTTTGTAAAAAGCATCTGGGCAATGAGGTTTCAGGACAAATTGAACGGAGACAAGTGTATGACTTGCCTGATTTGAAGTTTTTAGTGACAGAACATCAGGCAGAAATCAAACAGTGTTCGTGCGGTCACGTGAATCGGGCAGTTTTTCCGGCGGCTGTAAAGAGCCGGGTACAATATGGAACAAACATCAAGAGTCTGGTAGTTTATATGCAGGATTATCAACTGCTACCCTACAAACGTATGGAAGCTTTTGTGGCGGATTTGTTTGGCCACAAAATGAGTAGTGGTACTTTTTGCAATTTCCGCAAGGAAGCTTTCGAAGCTTTGTCAGGTTTTGAAGAGGGTCTGAAAGCAGCATTGGCAAAGGCCAAAGTAGCAGGTTTTGATGAAACAGGTCTTCGTGTAGAGACAAAAGGAATGTGGTTGCACAGTTGCTCTACAAGTCAACAAACCTATTACGAAGTACATGCTCGCCGTGGTCGGGAAGCTATGGATGCCATTGGTGTTTTACCCGAATTTAAGGGCGTTGCGGTCCATGACTTCTGGAAACCCTATTATCAGTATGATTGTGATCATGCTTTGTGTGCAGCACATTTGCTCAGAGAGCTGACCTTCATCAAAGAACGCTACAAACAAACCTGGGCGACCGATTTTATCAGCTTTTTCCTGCAAATGAAGACAGCTCGGGAAGGAGCGATCACATCAGCATACTGGATGCACTCAAAGATCTATTTGGCGATAATCAAATCCATTTACAGCTCGTAGGGGCTGCTGAATAGTTACAGCTTAAAATTGATTGGACTGCTAGGCAAGTGACTTCTTATTTGAAAAAACAAGATGAAATAGAAACAATAAATAGCAAACCACTCAAATTCACTCACAAAGACCGAATGAAAGGTAATCAAACGACACTATTTTAGGATCTAGGTGAAGCTGAAGCCTTCCCATTTTTAGCTTATCCCCCAAGCTGCCCCCATCAAAAAAAGCGTGATTTAAGGCTGAACTTTGAGGGAAAAAGGGATGATTTCAAAATTCGAAATTTTAGATTGATATGTACGACTATAAGCGAGTATCAGGATCAGAAAATAAGAATACGCTTCACATATATTCAAATGGGAACCCTCTTTCATTCAAAGATGTAATTGCCAGATGGAAAAAAGATGAGGAGTTTCATGACTTTTATAGAGATTTATTGATAGAATTTGGCGGTACAGGTTGTTTTTGGGAACACCCTCCTATCAGTAAATTCAATGAGAATGACACTTATGAGGTGACGATTATAAAAACGTCTTCTTTTGAAGGAAGATTAGCAGATTGTACGCCGTTTTTATCTCAGGTAACAAATAATGAAAAATTCATCTCATTTGAGAATTTATCTAAATCTGCAAAATTACTCATCCCAAATCCAAATGTTTTTGATAACAATTGTCGGGATCTAATAGAGTTTTTGACCAATGCAGAAAGAAGGGATATATCTGTATTTTTTGTGAGAATTGGTTCCCTGATTGATGAAGAAATAAGTGTAGATTCTAGTTACAGATATTTAAGTACTCATGGTCTTGGCGTAATTTGGCTTCATGTACGATTAGATTTGCGCCCGAAATATTATCATCACAGACCTTATAAAATTTGGAATTCTTGATTAAGTTCTTAGTTAACTGAAGCCGCCTCCTTTCCAGGCCCATTCAAAATTACAGGAAAATCCTTAACTCCGATTTTTAAGGGATGTTTCCAAACCATACCCATAGCCTTGCGCATCAACTGTATCCCCCAAATGCACCCCATCTTGTTTAGTCTATAAAATTTGATAAGTTTTCGGGTTTCATTCTGTGAGGGAGCCATTGGATGGCATCATCTGTGATTTTATTGGTTGCTATTTGTTTGAGTAGCCGGAGCGACTACTGCTTTTACTTCGGTTACAAGTGCTTCAGGTGCCTGTGAATCTTCAAATAACAGTCCCTGATTGGGGTTTTGATCTGTCACAAAGCGTTCTCGTCGGGCTCCGAAGACCAACTTTTTGAGTTGGGCAAGTTCTGCCTGGAGAAGTAAAACTTCCTGTTTGAGTCTGCGGTTTTCTTGCTCTAATGTTGTCATAATGATAACATCAAGATACGCAAAACCCCTCGGTTTATTGAATTTCTGCCACAGAAAAACGCTTCCTTTTTACCACTTTTTTTGTCTCTATACCCTGCAGGATCAAAAGCAGTTTTTCGTAGGATATCTCAAAATGACCGGCCGACGCGGGGTGTTCAAAAGTGCCCCGTTCCAGGCGTTTGAAATAAATACTAAAGCCATCCCCCTCCCACATCAGCAACTTCAAATGAGTTTTGCTTTTGTTGATAAACACAAATCCGGCTCCGCTTAACAGGGGTAATTTCATCTGCTCGCTCACCAAAGCACCCAACGTGTGAAAGCTTTTGCGCATGTCCGCAGGCCGATCATACAGATAATATTGACGACTCCGTTCAAGCATGGAACAACCAATTGATCAGATCGCTATCCAGCGACCCGGTATAACTGAGCTTAATCCCATTAGGAAATTGGATGGTAAGGACATCCTGTGAAGATACAGGGGGCAAAACAATGAACTTCCCTCCGGCACTTTGCACCTTTTCCTTCTTAAACCAACTTATGAAAGTCGCGTACTTCAACCCATTTTGCACACAATACTCCTGCTTTGTCAATCCACTTTTTTCCCACGTTTGAATATGCGCCAATCTACTCTCTTTTGTCGTCATCCCTTGTTTCCTCAAAGTTCAACCTTAAATCACAATTTTTTTAGATGGGGACTGCTTGAGGGGTACCAATAAAGGCTCTTTGATTCTCTTAGGAATCCGGGAAAATTAAGCCTGCATGAAGTGTAGATCCGATACAAACGCTGATCCCTATTATTGCACAGGCCTGGCGAATAGACAATCCCGAATACTTCTCTTGCGCAGCGCGAACAAGGTTTCTTTTGTCACCAGGCCTCAGAGCTTTTTTTCGACAATGTCTTTTAGTACCCGGTTTTGGAGCGTAAGATCTGCCACAATCCTTTTGAACTGTGCCAATTCAGCTTCCAATTTCTTGAGCCGCTTGAGTTCGTTGACTTCAAGGCCACCGTATTTGCGCTGCCATTGATAAAACGTAGCCTGACTGATTCCATGTTCCCGACATATATCAGCTACTTTATGACCTTTTTCTTGTTGAGCCAGGATCGCTACGATCTGCGTCTCACTAAATCTGGATTTCTTCATCTAAACACAAATTTATACTTTTATTTGTGCCTTTTTTCAGGGAAGGTTTCATATGCCTTTGAGTTTTGCCATTTATTTCTTTTTGTTTTTTAACTGCTGGGCTGTGTTTTCAATTTTTTTGATAAAGTCTTTCTCTACCTGAGAAAGCTCATTTTTGTTCTTCTCCTTGAATTTCTCGTACTCGGCATGTGCTTTTTCCAATGCTTGATGATGACTTACTTTTCCGGCATGAGAGAGAATGTCGTTTCCCGTCATCGTCAGGAAATCATCTAAGCGAGCCACCCAATCATTCATGTACATAGGTTTGCGGTTCATGGCTTGTAATTCTGCCATTTCCAGATAGGCGGTTACCATTCTGTTGAGAATGTCCAGTTGCTTTTCGTTGAGATAGTTTTTGGCTACTTCGGTTTCTTTTTTTGTTGGTTTTTCACCTTTAAAACTGGTAAGTCCGAGATTGGGCTTTGATGCGTCAATGCGTTGGTAAATCACTTCAGCGGCTGTTTGCCCATGAGCCGCCCAGTGCATTTTATTTTGCAATGTTTTGAAAAATGTCTGAGATAAATCGGTATTGGGATCGTAATCAATACTGGTGGCGTAAATATCAAGCACTTTTCTCCAAAAGACTTTTTCAGAGGAGCGAATATCCCGAATCCGGGCAAGTAATTCATCAAAGTAGTTTCCTCCACCGGCTTCTTTGAGTAATTCATCATTCATCGTGAATCCCTTCACAATGTACTCTTTGATACGGGCAGTTGCCCATTTGCGAAACTGCACACCTCTGTGCGATTTTACTCGGTAACCTACCGAGATAATAACATCAAGGTTATAGAAGTTGGTGGGCTTGGTAGAAAAATCGGAAATTCCGATTTTTCTCATGGAAGTCTCCTGCTCTAGCTCTCCTTCCCTAAAAATATTCAGAATATGTTCATTGATGGTAGACTTGCCTTTTTGAAAGAG
>JALQTV010000237.1 GCA_023268675.1 Saprospiraceae bacterium
TAGCTATGCTGCTTATCGGCTGTTGCGACATAGGTTTATTTTTTCCCCGGGAGGGGAGGGCTCCCTGGCACGGTTTGATGCTTTGATGGATTCTTTGGGGTATGACAAGGGTTTCACTTCCACGGATTACAGCGATGGTTCACCGGCGGCTTTGGGCAATTACATTGCAGCTTGCGTAAAGGCATTTGGTTTACAGGACAATGCTAATGAAAGAGCAGATTATGCAAATACTTTTTATGTCCCTGTAAATGATTATTTGTCGCCTGCGAAACCGGGGAGTCAGGGGATGCAGGATCCCAATCGCTGGCAGCCATTGTCCTTTAATTTTTTTATTGATCAGGCAGGATTTGAGATACCAGGTGGTATTCCTGAGTTTTTAAGCCCTGAATGGGGACGAGTAACGCCCTTTTCGCTGTCACCGGAGGATTTAACCATTCATGAGCGGGAAGGGGTAGCTTACCCGGTATATCATGATCCCGGCCCGCCGGCATACCTTGAGGAAGGTGGACTGGGCAGCTCTGCAGAATACAAATGGAACCACAGCCTGGTCTCCGTTTGGTCAGCGCAGCTGGATCCGGATAATGGCATCTTGATTGATATTTCTCCCAACGCAATTGGAAATTTAAATATCGATTCTTTTCCTAAAACCCTTGCCGGATTGAGGCAGTTTTATAATTTGGAGGAAGGCGGTGATCCTGGCAATGGGTATGCCATCAATCCATACACCAGGCAACCTTATGAGGAACAAGTCGTTCCAAAGGCGGATTATGCCAGGGTATTGGCAGAATTTTGGGCCGACGGCCCGGATTCTGAAACTCCACCCGGGCATTGGTTTACCATTCTCAATTATGTAAATGATCATCCTCTGTTGAAGAAAAAATTCAGAGGTCAGGGTGAAGTGATGGATGACCTTGAGTGGGATATCAAGGCTTATTTTATTATGGGAGGGGCGATGCATGATGCTGCGGTTGCCGCCTGGAGTGTAAAAGGATGGTATGATTATACCAGGCCCATTTCGGCTATTCGGTACATGGCAGACCATGGGCAGTCCAGTGACCCGGAATTGCCCTCTTATTCACCGCAAGGGATCCTATTGCGTGAGGGGTATATTGAGCTTGTCACTGCCGTGGACAGCTTGGCGGGGGAACAAGGAGAACATGTAGGAAAGATCAAACTTTTTGCCTGGAGAGGCCCCAACTATATACCAGATCCTGCAACTACGGTAGGAGGTGTGGGATGGATATTGGCAGAAAACTGGTGGCCCTATCAAAGACCTACTTTTGTAACTCCTCCCTTTGCCGGCTATGTCTCCGGGCACTCTACGTTTTCAAGGGCAGCTGCAGAGGTATTAACTTTGTTGACAGGGGATGCATATTTCCCGGGAAGTATGGGGGCATTCAAAGCACCCAGGAATAATTTCCTTGTTTTTGAAAAAGGGCCTTCCACCGATGTGGTTTTACAATGGGCCCGATACTACGACGCGTCTGATCAATGCAGTTTGTCGAGGATTTGGGGAGGGATACACGCCCCTGTGGATGATATCCCCGGGCGTATCATTGGCCAGAAAGTAGGAAAGGAGGCATTTGCTTTTGCCGAACAGTTTTTTGAAAGGAATGTTACTGCTGCCCGGCAGCAAAGTCAAAGGGAATTGGAAGTCAGCCTGTTTCCCAATCCGGTATCTTCTGACAAGTTATTGAATCTGAGGATACACTCCCAAATAAAAGGACGGGTACAGTGGAGACTAGTCAATATGCAGGGAAATATCCTGAAAGCAGGGGAATTCCCCGCGCCTGCAGGTACTGTGTCTATTCGTTTGACGGATGTTCCGCCAGGATTCTACTGGATGAGTTTACAGACTGCCGGGGCGGGTATAGGCATGTTAAAAGTAGTGGTTACTCGATCGTGATTATTATTGTCTTACTCTATGCATCGAAACCTCACTGCATGGCCACCACCTTTGGCCATAGAAAAAGCATACGTATTTCCTGGTTTTACTCGGGTTAGGGACAGGTCTTTTGGAGTTGTTTCCCAATCTGCATTTTCGCCATCGGCGTAAACTTCTGCTATGTATTCCAAATTAGCATTTAGAAAGGAAAGATCAATTTCAAAAGTTCTGTTTTTTTTGTTGGTGATGGCGCCTAAATACCAGTCATTGCTGTTGCGGTCTTTCCGGACAAGGCTAATGTATTCACCAATTTCGGCATTCAGGACGATGGTGGTATCCCAGTTGGTAGGGACGTCCTTGATGAATTGGAGGGCAGGCTCGTTTTCATAGTTGTCCACAAAGTCACTGAGCATTTGAATAGGGCTGTAGATTACTACATACAATGCAAGTTGCTTTGCCAGTGTGGTATTGACTCTAAGGTTTTTGCCAATGACCCCTCCTAAATCGTTGAGGTCACCTTCGGATGCACTGAATCGCTTGTTGTAATTCAACCCGGTATTATGAATACTAAGCTTGGTTTGTCCCGAAATCTCTCCGTTGGGAGAAAGCTGGACTGAAGGATTGGAAATTTTCAACAGATCAGGAACCCATAAATGATTGTTGTCTGATTCGATGTCATGGATACTGACCCCCCATTCCCACTCGCCCGGTCTCATGTTTTCAGTAATTGTCCATACTAAAGTAGTATCATTTCCATGTAAGATGGTTTGCTGGGACATAGGTTTGTCCTGCCAGAAGGACTCAGCACTTTTGTATCGGGGGTTGGTATAGCCATTTCCTTCATCATACAATGTAATGGTTACCGGGAAGCGAATGGCGTCTATGGGTTCCAGGTTTTCATATAGTAGGTCGAAAATTCCGGGGGTGTAGTCCATAGGAGATTCCAGCAGTCTGGTAAAGGGCAAAATGGTTTCGTGTTGGGGAGGATTTCCTCCTATGGTCCAGGCATTGTATTCCATTCCCCTTGCGCCTTCTCGGGTAAGCATATTGGGATAGGTTCTTCTCTCTCCTGTATCTTTTATGGGTTCATGAAAATTGACTGCTATGTTGTATTCAGCAGCTTTTTCGAGCACCTTTCTAAAATAAGCTACTCCGTATTGTCCGTAGTGGTATTCTTTTTTGTCGAGCAGGTCACCTACGTGGCCAATTTTGACTTTGGAAACACCTAATTCCTTCATCTTTTGGAATGCAGGGTCGATTTGTGCCAGATAATTGAAAGTACCACCGCTGGTTTCATGGTAGGTCTGTATAGAAACACCTTTCTTCAGGGCATAATTTTGGACATGGTTTAGGTTAAAATCAGTGGTAGATTCAATGAAGTTAGTTGTTACGGTATCCCCGGCGAATAAACCGGTCAACCCTGCGCTGTTGCCTTCGATTAGGACTTCATCGAATCCATTCCGGGCTGCAAAGTCGATGTATTTTTTGCTTCTCTCTGTGGTGGCACCATGCCGTGGGCCTGCCTCCCAGGTCCAAAGGCCAAGGTGCATTCCCCACCATATTCCCACATATTTGGAAGGCTTTACCCATGATACGTCGCCCAGTTTATTAGGCTCATTACAATTTAGGTTAAGGTAAGAAGTTACCAATTCTCCAGCAGTATCGGTTATTTTGATAGTTCTCCAGGGGGTTTGGAAAGGGATATCGGTTTTTACCTTGCTTCCATCTGACCAGGGAGCCAGGTCACAGTGCAGGCTGTTTGTTTTTTTGCCTGCAATTTGCATGCTTGAATAATTTTTCAAGTCGGCTTCATGGATGCTGATGTGTACTCCATTTTTTAGTCTCAGGGTTAGGGGTGTATGAACCGTATCTATTTCTGAGATCGGAGTGGATTGATAAAGGAGTTCATAGCGGGCATTTTGGTAGGCTTTTATCCACCAGGAGGTAGCATTTTCGGCTATGTTGAATTCAGTAATTTCGTCAGAAATCACTGCCTTATTGAGGTCGCCTATTGAATCAACCTGGTACCTGAATGCAATGCCGTCATCGTAAACGCGGACAACGAACCTCATTTTATGTTTCAAATTTCCTTTAGTTTCGATAGAAACGGTACATTCTCGATAGTTGTTTTTGATTTTTCTTACCTCTCCCCATGGTTGTTCCCAGGTTTCATCAACAATTGTATGGTGCTCGCTTGTTATGTACAAATCATTGGAGAGAGAAGCACTATGGCCAAACTCAAGCCCCAGGCGGGAGGGTAGAATAATGGATTTTCCCAGATGATGGATGTTGTAATACAAGCGACCATCTCGTTCGATCAGTGAAAAAACATTCGCTTTGTTGGGGGACACTACCCTAATTTCCTTTTTGTGGTGGATGCAGCCGTAGCCCTGCAGGAGCAGCAGCGACAAAAGGAAGGGCATCATTGAGAATTTGCTTACCGGTGAATTCATAATAAAAGGACTTTGCTCCCCGATCATTTGTGTAATTTTTGCTGCTGAGGTGTATTGTTAAAATAGAAACGTGTTGTGCTTCTTTACCTGGGCCATACTTTAAGGGTTGTTTTGCCTTCCTTCAATGTTGCAAAAGGGCCAGGAATGATTGCTTCGCTGCTTCTTTGTTTTCCGAAAAAATCTTCAAGGATGGTAAGAGGAGAACCGTCGCTGTTTTCAAATCTCATGTCGGCAGTTTTACATCTCCCTAAAATGTTAGTATTTACTGGAAATGAG
>JALQTV010000238.1 GCA_023268675.1 Saprospiraceae bacterium
TGACGCTTCGCTCAAAATTACAGATGTCCAACAACTGGGGCTGTCCGAACGCCTCGACGATGGCAATATTCTCCACGACCGCCCCCCCCTTCTGATAGAACTGGAATTGCCTACCGATCCCGCTACCCGACTCTTTGTCCTGAATGTACACCTGCGTTCACTGTTCAACATTGACGATCCCGCTGATGGGGAGCGCGTTCGCAACAAACGCCTGCAACAGGCCGCTTCAGTAGCCCACATGGTGCAAGCGTACCACGGACAAAACCTTGTCGTAATCGGAGATTTCAACGCTTACGCTTTTTCCGATGGCTATGTAGATGTCCTGGGACAAATAAGCGGACAGGAAGGGCTGGCTGCCTTGTTGCCCAATACGCCCATTGTCTATCCTGAATTGAGCAACCTCTCTGCTACCCTTCCCGATTCTCAACAATACTCCTACAATTACGAAGGAAATGCAGAGCTGCTCGATCATTGCCTCGTCAATGATTTGCCGGATTTCCACATCCAGCGATTGCAATATGCGCGTGGCAATGCCGACAATGCCTGGGACTTGCTAAAAGATCCGGCTACCCCTTACCGGAGTTCCGACCACGATGGGCTGGTGCTCTTTCTGGAGCCTTTGCGCCCTGTACTTTCCTCTACTCAAGATCTCAATGCAGAGGGGACCCAGGTGTTTTTGCCCAATCCGTACCGAAATGGCGATGAAATCAGGATATTTTTTGATCGTTCCGGCAACAATAGTTTTCAGCTGTTCAATGCAGCAGGACAGTTGACCTACCATACCCGCCTAAAGGGCAAACAAGAATTCCTGACCCTTCCGGAGCTTCCTTCCGGGATATATTTTATGAGGATAAACGGTCCGGGACAGTTTATGACTAAGAAATTGATCCTACAAAATAACTAATCAACTACCGATAACTGAAAGGCTATGAAGCGCAGGGCACTATTGCTGATTGGAGTAACGATGCTGTTTTTCACCGCATGCCAGCCCACCGGTCAAAAACTCCTTGGGCTTTGGTATGGTATTGACACCTCCGGAGAAACCATCCTGGTAGAATTTTTGCCCGACAAGGGCATCAATTTCCTGCACAACAGTTCCCCCATTTTTAAAATCAACAGACAGTCAACCCGCTACAAAATTGCCAGGCTCCAGCCATTGGAATTGCAATTGTACCTGCATCCCAGCGGAGAAAAACTGGGCAAACTCAACCTGGAAATTCTGGAAGCAGACTCGCTGGATCTCATTTATACCATAAAAGATGCTTACCGCGATACTGTCAGTATGAAGCGCATCAGGCAGTAGTCGCCGGGCGGCCAATCAGGTCGTACTCCGTTGCATCGGTAATTTCCACCAGGCCAAAGTCTCCAATCCGGAAATACGTATCGCCTTCAGCCGGAACTACTACCTCATTGTCCACCTCCGGTGAATCCCCCTCGGTACGGCCATAAAAATAGCCTCCTTCTTTTCGGTCAAAAAGTACCCGTAGCGTCTGTCCTATTTTTTCCCGGTTTTTTTCCAAAGAAATGTCCTGTTGTAGTTCCATCAAACGAGCCGCTCTGTCTTCTTTGACTTCGGCAGGAACATCGTCTTCCCATTCGTAGGCACCCGTATTTTCTTCGTGAGAGTACTGAAAAACCCCCAGTCGGTCGAAACGCGCCATTTCCACAAAATCGCAAAGTTCTTGAAAATCCGCTTCCGTTTCTCCCGGAAAACCTACCAACATAGTCGTTCTCAGTGTCAAACCCGGTACTCTTTCGCGTGCCGCTTCGATCAATTCGAGAGTTTCTTCGCGGGTAATCTGCCTTTTCATGCGCTGCAAAACATTGTTGCTGGCATGCTGAAGCGGAATATCCAGATAATTACACACTTTAGGGTTGCGAGCCATCACATCAAAGACTTCCAGTGGGAACTTGCTAGGATACGCATAGTGCAAACGTATCCATTCTATGCCTTCTATTGCTGAAAGCCTGTCCAGCAACTCCGGCAAAGCTCTTTTTTTATAGATATCCAGTCCGTAGTAAGTCAGTTCCTGCGCAATCAACATCAGTTCCCTTACACCATTAGCTGCCAGGTGGCGGGCTTCCTTTTCCAGGCTTTCCATGCTGCGCGACACGTGCTTGCCCCGCATCAGCGGAATGGCGCAAAAAGTACAAGTCCGGTTGCAACCCTCAGAAATCTTCAGATAAGCATAATGAGCCGGGGTTGTGATGTTTCGCTCACCTATCAGTTCGTGCTTGTAATCCGCATTGAGGGTATGCAGCAGGGAGGGCAGTTCCAGGGTACCAAAGAAGGCATCGACTTCAGGGATTTCCTCCTCCAGATCGTCCTTGTAGCGCTGCGACAGACAACCGGTCACGTAAAGTTTATCGAGGTGACCTGCTTGTTTGTGCGCCGCATACTCCAAAATAGTATTGATGGACTCTTCTTTTGCCCGGTCAATAAACCCACAGGTATTGATGATGACGATATTTGCTTCCTCACTGCCATCGTGCTGTACTTCAAACTCATTGCCCCTTAGCTGGGTGATCAGATTTTCTGAATCCACCAGGTTTTTGGAACATCCCAGTGTGATGACATTGACTTTATTTTTGGGTTGATTTTTGGTCTTCATACTAATTTTTTAAAATGTGTGCAAAATTAAGGCATTTTAAGGGTACCCGTAGTGCTCAAAGCAGGAAATAATCTTTCCTTTATTCCGTTTTTCACAAAAAACAATTCATGGAAGCCAAAAAGTACCTCTGGACAACTCTGATGATCATCGCCTGGCAAACGGGCTTTAGCCAATTTGGTATCAAATCAGATTATTCCATGCGCAGTTTTCAGGGCATCTCCCTGGTGCACGAACAGACTTCGGAAAGAGTAGCTCCGGAAGCAAGTCCGGTGATAGGCTATGGTATTGACTATTGGTTTCGCCTGCGAAAAATCCGGATGGAGTTTATCCCGGAATTGAACCATACCCGCTACGATATTTCCCTGCTTTCGGAAGCCCGCTTGCGCGTCACTCAATACAGTTTTTACTTCAATTTGTTGCTCTACCCCTTCGACTGGAGCAACGACTGCGACTGTCCTACTTTTAGCAAAGAAGGAGGTTTCCTGAGCAAGGGTTTCTATGTCTTTCTTTCTCCCGGGGTTTTCCTTGCCAAAGAAAGTGCACTCAACGAAAGCCTTTTGGCAGAGTCAGGCGTACATTTTAGCGGAGCTGCAGGGATAGGGCTGGACTTCGGGCTATTTAACAGGATAACCCTGAGCCCTGAACTCGGTTTGCGCTATTATCCTTCCTATCCCGGAGCAAACCTATTGACAAGCCTCGATTTAAAACGAGGATACGCACTTGAAGCAGGCACACCTGCAATTTGGCAGGCATTTGCGGGGCTTCGCCTGCGATTTCGCTTCGACCAATAACTCCCGGGGGCTTATCTTTTTCCGCGATAGCGGCAAATCCCTTACTTAACCTCGTAAGACATTGCTACTTATTTGCCTGTAAATTAATTTGTTACAAGCAAAGTTCCCTTTATTTCCCCTCGTAATTTTGTGTTTTTTTGATTCTTGTTTACAGGGGAAGGCCATTAGATTTGAAAATTATTGTTTTGTCAAAACTGCAAAATTTTATGTCAGCACTGAATAAATACAGCCGAACCATCACCCAGGATGACACACAGCCGGCCTCTCAGGCCATGTTGTATGGAATCGGATTGAAGCCTGAGGATATGGGCAAAGCCCAAATAGGGATAGCGAGTACAGGATGGGATGGCAATCCCTGTAATATGCACCTCAACGGTCTGGCCGCTCAGGTAAGAGAAGGCGTCAATGCAAGCGATCTGGTCGGGCTCGTTTTCCATACGATTGGTGTCAGTGATGGCATTTCTATGGGAACAGATGGCATGCGCTATTCGCTTCCTTCTCGTGATTTGATTGCGGATTCTATTGAGACGGTAGTCGGAGCGCAGTGGTACGATGGTGTGGTGACGGTTGTTGGTTGCGACAAAAACATGCCGGGAGCCATGATGGCCCTGGGGCGATTGAATCGCCCATCCATTTTGGTATATGGAGGAACCATTGCTCCGGGTTGTTATGCCAACAAAAAATTGGACATCGTATCTGCTTTTGAGGCCTTCGGCCAAAAAATTGCCGGCAACATCAATGATGAAGACTACCAGGGTGTCATCCAGCATGCCTGTCCCGGACCCGGGGCATGTGGAGGGATGTACACTGCCAATACCATGGCCTCGGCCATTGAAGCACTTGGAATGTCACTACCCTACAACTCCAGTTATCCCGCCAACAGCCCGGAAAAAACCATGGACTGTCTGCGCGTGGGCGCTGCGATGCGCAATTTGCTGGAGAAAGACATCAAGCCACGGGACATCATGACCCGAAAGGCTTTCGAAAATGCCATCAGGGTGGTGATTGTCCTGGGAGGATCTACCAACGCCGTATTGCATTTGATTGCCATGGCAAAAGCGGCAGCTGAACTTGGGGCAAACGTGACACTTGTTGCAGGACCGGTAGGTTTAGCGACACCACCTGGTGTCACACGTATCGATGTAGAGAGCGCAGCAGAGATGTTGGAAGCGGTTGAGAAACGCTTTAATTCAACA
>JALQTV010000239.1 GCA_023268675.1 Saprospiraceae bacterium
CCGATTCAGTGCACCCAAAAACGAAAAAGCATATACTTTGAAGGTTCCCTCGCCGAAGGCTTCAAAATCTATGCTGCGGTTCAGCGTGACGAGCAAAACAGTATCCTCACTGGTCGTCACCACATACCCAAAGGGCATTCCCTTTGCGTTGATGTCGAAGACAGACACATCCGGCTGCCCGTCTCCGGTGCAGTTGGAGATATAGCTTTCACCGCTTTCTACAGAGACCATGGTGTTTTCGAAACAGTCAATGCCCGAAAAGCTTTGAGAAAACAGCGGGGCACTTGTCAACAGAAAGAAAAATAATGTGAGTAAATTTCGGGGGTTCATAATGCAGGATTAAATTTCAAGTAATAGAATGGGCGCTTACAACTTCAGTGCTGCTCAATTCGTTCATTCATAAGATGAATGGTAGTGAAATAGGGACTAAATCTTATTGTATTGAAATACAGATTTTTATAAATTTTTACTCTTACTAATTTATCACTTATTTTTTGTTTTTTATAAAGACAACAGCCTTTGACTGTGTTAAACCCGGGTATTGGCGATGTTTTGCCGATTCCCTACCCGGTGCCCAAAAATTGATTAACCGATTTTCCAAAAAACAAACTATGCGTCTGCTTGCCTTTTGGAGTACCCTATTTTGCTTCTGGACTCTTTCTTCAGGTATGATAAGCAAATATGATGCCGATTTTTTTCCGCGCAGCGAAAAAAGTAAAGATTCAGGAAACGCCGGCATCAAAACTGATAAGAATTACACTGCTGAAAGTCTGGTCAGGGATGTTTTTATCAAGGGTACCTGTGACAATGTGAGCAATATCAAAGCCATAGGAAATCCGGATGGGATAGGGTATTTTGAAAATGGTCTGGATATTATCGGTCAGGAAAAGGGCATCATACTCGCTACCGGCCCCGTAAGTGGTGCTGAGGGCCCCAACGGAGAGACCCGCCAGAGTGGAAATTTCAACGATGCTACCGGTGACCGGGATTTGCGTTCGCTGGCAGGTGGGCAGGTTTTCGATGCCGTAGGAATAGAATTTGATTTCGTACCCTTGGATCCTTTCGTCACCTTTCGCTATGTATTTGCCTCGGAAGAGTATTGCGAATTTGTAGGCTCCAAGTTCAACGATGTATTTGGTTTTTTCATCAGCGGGCCCGGGATCAACGGACAGTTTTCCAATGGCTCTACCAACGTAGCCCTGGTTCCCGGAACGAACGACTACGTTTCCATCAACACCATCAACCACAAAAGAAACGAGGACTTTTATATCAGCAATATCCGTTCGGACGATGCGCTGGAATGTGGCATTGCTTATCAAAAGTCTCCCCTGGACGGAGTGATAGAATACGATGGATTTACCAAAGGACTGGTAGCTTTTTTGAATTTAATTCCCTGCGAGACCTATCACATCCGTTTTGTGGTATCTGATGTGGGCGATAATTTTTACGACAGTGCGGTTTTTCTGGAAGCCGGCAGTTTCAATCTGGGTGGAGAAGTAACCATTAATGCCAATGTAGCGGAGGAACCGCAAAAAACGGTTTTCGACGAAGGTTGCGATTCGGTTTATTTCAATTTCGAACGAGCCAATCTGAACACCCTGGATTTCCCCCTGACGGTCAACATCAAACTATCCGAAAGCAATACCGCGGTAGAAAACGAAGATTTTACCCCTATCCCCCGATCCGTGACCATTCCGCCGGGAGCTGTTTCTACCCGCCTGGGGGTAGCTTTGATCAATGACCTCAAAATTGAAGGGCCGGAAAGCCTGGGCATAGAGCTGGACATCCCCTGCGCATGCTATTCAGGCATTTCAGGGGTGACGATCAACGATCCGCCTGCCCTGTCGGTAGATTTGGATGATGTCGATATCTGCGAAAACAGCAGCACGGTACTGGAACCACTGGTAAGTGGCGGCACGCAGTCTTTTACTTACGACTGGAGTACCCAGGAAAGCACGGCTGCCATTGAAGTAGCTCCGGAAGCACTATCTGTTTATACCTTACAGGTCACCGATGCCTGTGGCAATATTGCACGGGATTCCTCGCGGGTGCGCGTCCTCCCTCCTCCTGAAGCTTTTATCGAAGGAGAGGAAGAGATATGTCAGGGAGAACATGCTGAATTTCCGGTGTACTTCACGGGTGAAGCCCCTTGGTCCTTTTCCTGGTCGCTCAACAACAGTACCCGGGGAAACATCGACAATATAAGTTCCAATCCGTATTATCTGAAGGCAGGCGAATCGGGGGTTTATCGATTGGGGCAATTTAGCGATCGCGTTTGTAGCGGCAGCACAGCCGGTTCGGCCCGATTGGCCCAAACCATTATTCAGGCAGTAACCCAGGTACAGGATGTGGACTGCCATGGAGCACAAAGTGGAAGCATCAAGGTCAACCCTTCCGGTGGCTTGTTGCCCTATCTGTTTAGCTGGAATACCGGAGCTACCACAAAGGATCTGGAGGGCATAGTTGCGGGGAATTACGAACTTAAAATACAGGATGCCAAAGGTTGCACACAGGTATTTCCGGTAGCAGTCAGGCAACCTTCTCCACTGGAAAGGGCTACTTTTTCCTGTGCCGACATGCAGCGGGGCCTGATTGATGTCCATGCCTCCGGTGGTTCGCCTCCCTATTCTTATGCGGTCAATGGAGCTGCCCCTGCGGACAACAGCATTTTCGAGCGCTTGATTCCCGGAGATACTGTTGACCTGGTCATTCAGGACAACAAAGGCTGTATCCTTCAACAAGATTTCGTAGTACCCGCTCCGGTAGCCGAAATGTCTCACCTGGAACCTGAAATCCGCACCAAACTGGGTATTCCGGTCATTCTGGATCCCGATTATCAGTTGCCCGAAAACCTGATCGCCAGTGCCCGTTGGTTTCCGGATCGCTTCTTGGATTGTTCGGATTGCCTGTACCCCCGGATGGTTCCGATTGAGAACATCCTCTACAGTTTGCAATTGCGAGATATCTTTGGCTGTGTCAGTGAAACCAAAACCTTTGTGCTGGTTGATCGCAATGTCAACGTTTTTGTTCCCAATGCTTTTTCGCCTGATGGCGATGGTTACAACGATAGGCTGACGATCTTTGCCGACTCCGAGCAGGTCAAAAAAGTACTGAGGTTCGAAATCTTTTCCCGCTGGGGCAACCTTGTTTTCGAACAAAGTGACTTTCTTCCCAATGACGAGCGCTACAGTTGGGATGGCACCTTCAAGCGTCGCGACTTGCCACCGGGAATTTATGTGTACCAGGCAGAAATAGAATTGATCGATGGGGTAACCCTGCCCTTGAAAGGTGAAATTTTCCTGGCCAGGTAGTTTATTGTCTGTTTTTTGGTGGGCAAAAAAAAATTATTTTTCTATTTTGTCTGCATGCAAACAATCATTTCAGCAGACAACACTTTTGGCATTTGGGCCGTGCTGGTAGCCGGTTCCGCCCTATGTATGTATGGAGAACGCAAGCGTTGGTTTGGCAGTCTTTCCGGAGCGCTCATTGTCATCATTCTGATGGGGGTTTTGGTAACCGCAGGCTTGATTCCTTCCGCTTCCGATCCCAACCTTTCGGTAGAGGTGTACGATTTTGTGTTCACCTTTATCATTCCGACAGCTATCCCGCTTTTGTTGTTCAATGCCAATATCAAGCGCATTGTCAACGAATCAGGGCGCTTGTTGGGAATTTACCTGATTGGTGCTTTGGGAGTAGGTTTGGGAGCGATGGTTGCGACCCAAATCCTTCCCTTGGGGCCTGAGGGTTACAAGGTTGCCGGTACTTTTACAGGAACCTATACGGGGGGCAGCGTCAATTTCATGGCGGTAGCGACCAGCCTGGATTTTCTGGAAAGTCCCTTGTTTGCCGCAACCCTGGCTGTGGACAACGTATTTACCAATTTGTACATCACTTTCCTCTTTTTTCTGCCTGCCCTGGCCTGGCTGGCCAAAAAGATACCCTACGCAGCTCCGGTAGAGGACGATACTGTAGAGCATGTGAGTGCAGAGACCAAAAACGACGGATTGCCTTTGATGGAAGAAGTGATGAGTGCATTTGCGGTAGCAGCAGTGGTTTGTGCTGTGGGATATTACATTTCCCCGGTGTTGCAGCGTTGGCTGGGAACAGACATTCACCTTGAGATACTGGTAGTAACCGTGTTGATCATCCTTCTGGCCAATATTTTTCCTGCATGGCTGCAAAAAATGGAGAAGGTAGCCTATGAGATGGGGATGTTGCTGATGTATGTTTTCTTGGCAGTCATCGGTGCGGCATCGGATTTAAAAGAGATGTTCCAATCTTCACCCCGGATTATTTTATTTGCTTCCATCGTTCTGATTGTACACCTGCTGGTATCGCTTTTTGCAGGCCGCCTGCTTAAGGTCAGTTTGAAAGAAATTGCCATCGCGTCCTGTGCCAATGCCGGAGGCCCCCCGGTAGCAGCTTCCATGGCGGCCACTTTCGGCATGAAACGAGCAGTAACTCCGGCTATTTTGATCGGTATTCTGGGGTATGTCATAGGTTCTTTCCTGGGAGTAGGAGTGGGATTGGTTTTGCAGTAGAGGGGGTATTGATTCACTAGGGGGGCAATGGTCTCGAAAGACCTCCTTT
>JALQTV010000023.1 GCA_023268675.1 Saprospiraceae bacterium
CTCTACTGACTGATCAACAAAAAGTCCTTGCAAATACCGGTGGTATGCGGCGATGCCAATCATTGCCGCATTATCGGTTGAATACGCTACTTTCGGGATGTAAACCTGCCACTGATTTTGTGCGCCTCTTTCTGCCAATGCTTTCCTCAGCCCGCTGTTGGCAGAAACGCCTCCTGCAATGGCTACTTCTTTGATGCCCGTCTCTTTTACAGCTAATTCCAGCTTGTTTAGCAAAATTTGTACGATGCTGTGTTGTACAGAAGCACAAATATCTGACATCCTGTTTTTCCTGAAATCCGGATCGCGGGCCTCTTCTTTTTGCAAAAAATTGCGGATAGCAGTTTTTAAGCCACTAAAACTAAAGTCAAGTCCCGGTACAGAAGGTTCGGGAAAACGGAAAGACACTTCCCCCAGTTGGGAAAGCTTGTCTATTTCCGGCCCGGCAGGGTAAGGTAGCCCAAGCATTTTGCCGGTTTTGTCAAAAGCTTCCCCGGCAGCATCATCCAGCGTTTGGCCTATGAGTTCCATATCCAGGTAGTCCCTTACGACAACAATCTGGGTATGCCCTCCCGAAACGGTCAGACATAAGAAGGGAAAAGAAGGGGTAGGAGCTTCAATAAAGTGAGCCAGAATATGAGCCTGCATGTGATGCACTTCTATCATGGGAATGTTCAGACTAAGCGCCATGCCTATGGCGAAGGAAAGACCCACCAAAAGCGATCCCATGAGTCCGGGACCTCTCGTAAAAGCAATGGCATTTAGTTCTCTTCGAGCAATTCCTGCTTCACTCAGAGCCATTTGTACGACGGGGACAATATTTTCCTGGTGTGCACGTGAAGCCAATTCCGGAACAACTCCTCCGTACAACCTGTGAGCCTCCTGGCTCGATACGATATTGCTCAAAACCCGGCCATCTTTGACCACTGCTGCTGAGGTATCGTCGCAGGAAGACTCAATAGCTAAAATCGTAATGCTCATTTTTTTTGTATAAATAGGCTGTCAAACAAAAAATTTCTATTTTTAGCACAGCTCAAAGATAAGAAGCTATCTCAATATTGTTTTTGTGGGAAAGAAAGGGTCGCTTGCAGTGCCTGAAAAAGGGCAAAAGTGTAATAAGCCTCCAAATGCCTTTTTGGGGTGCCGGTCAACAAATTGAAATGGTTTCAGGCAAATAGTTTTCGAAAAATCAAACAGCACCATGGAAAGCACAGCAAGTTGCGTCGTTTCACAGGGAACCAGACTGGATGGCAATTTTAGTTCCCCCGAAAACATACGCCTCGATGGAAAAGTTTTCGGAGCCGTATCCTGTGACAAGAAATTAGTAGTGGGTGCGGAAGGTCTCGTTGAGGGAGAAATCAAAGCTGCCGAAGCAGTGATCATGGGGCAGGTATCGGGCAATATCCTTGTGAAGGGAACGCTGCACCTGCTGGCCTCTGCAACGGTTCAGGGTGATCTGAATGCAGGAGTGCTTATTGTGGATGAGGGAGCCAAATACGACGGAAAATGCAGGATTGCAGGTAAAAGCAAATAAATTGGGAACCTTGTCCTGAAATAAGTTTTGCCTTTGTTTCGCTAAATCCGCTATTTGTACTAAAATTGCACATTCTGGAAAAACAATTAAATAAAAACCTTATTATTGCATCAAAACAGACCGAAAATGAGATTAATTATCAACTTGATTCTCACTGCGATAATTGTTGGACTTGTTTGGATGTTGATCAGCAGCATCCGCGAACCCATCGAATTCCAAGAAGTAAGGGTTAAAAGAGAACGTGCCGTAGTAGAAAAACTTATGGAGATCCGTAACGCCCAGGAGATGTTCCGCAGTATCACAGGCATTTATGCCAATTCTTTCGATACGCTTTCCTATGTCCTGAAAAATGACAGCTTCATGATCGTAGCAGTTATTGGTGACCCGGATGATCCTAATTTCACTGGTGAAATCACTTATGACACTACCTATTCACGCGCCATTGACTCTATTCGTGCCATAGGTATGGCATTGGATTCGTTGAAGTACGTTCCTTACAGTGCTTCGATTGCGGATACTTTCAGCATTGCAGCTGACGTAATCACTTATCAAAGTACAGAAGTACCGGTCTGTGAGGTTGGGGTAAGAAGAAAAGTCTTTATGGGTAAATTTGCAGACAAACGCTTTGCCCGTTATGACAACAGTTATGACCCTAACAGCATCCTTAAGTTCGGTAACCTAAACGCACCAAACTTGTCTGGAAACTGGGAATGATCCAATATGACTTCATAGAAGCATCATTTAATCCACAAGAAACTGATACTTACAAACTGTCCATCCTGGCTGGGGTGGACAGTTTTGCATTTATAATAAAAAATGCAAGGCAGGAAATTGTGGCTGCCAGTTCGCGTACCCTGGAAGGAGTCGGTTCTGATCCTGTTCATTTCGGTCGCTATTTCAATCAATTGCTGCAGGAAACTCAGCTCCTTCGTAGGTCTTATGCCGAAACAAGGGTAGTCTGGCTAAGTCCTCTGTTTACGCTGATCCCCAATCGCTTGTTTTTGCCGGAAGAAAAGTTGACTTATTTTGCCCATTTGAGTCCAGGACCTGCTGCTGCTGATTTGTTGTTTGACAGCAAAATGACCCGTTTGCAGGCTACTGCCGTTTATCCTCTGGACAAAGGACTGCATTTTCTCTTCACGCTTTGTTTTCCGGGTTGCCGTGTCACCCACTTTTCCATTCCTTACCTTGAGGCATTGTTGTCTCTACCGGTTGCTACCATACGTCCACGGCTTTATGTTTATGTGAACAAAGAAAAAGTATGGTTGACCTTGATTGATGGCAGCGAACTTCGCCTGCACAATGCTTTCAGCCTGACCGGAGACAATGATTTGTTGTATTATTGCCTTTTGGTGATGAAACAGTTCAAATTGAACCCCGAAGCGGATCCTGTGTACCTGTCAGGGCAGCTGGCAGCAGAAAACCCTGCTTTCAGACTCCTTGCAGCGTATTTGTCCAATTTGCATTTTGTCAAGCACCGCTTTTCGGCCACTATGGGGCCGGAGGGTGATAAAATTCCCCTGCCGCTGATTTTTGACCTTTTGTGCATAGCGCAGGATTAAGAAACCCCTTTTGTTATGAGGATCATTGGAGGAAAATTCAAAGGCAGACGCTTTACGCCCCCTGCCAAAAATTGGCCTACCCGCCCAACCACAGACTTTGCTAAAGAAGGTTTGTTCAATATCCTGCAAAACATGCTGGATTTCGCTTCTGTCGAAATGTTGGACATCTTTGGCGGAACCGGCAGCCACTGTTATGAATTCATATCGAGAGGGTGCACGCATGCCACCTATGTGGACAAACACGCTCCCGCAGTAAGATTTGTAAAGAAGACAGCAGAATTGCTGGAAATTGAGGACAATATCCGTATTGTGCAGATGGATGTTGCCCGCTACATCAGCCAATGTGTTTTACAATACGACTACATTTTTGCAGGTCCTCCTTATGGTTTGGCCTGGCTGGACGAAATTCCTGATATGATTTTTGCTGCCAATATGCTCAAACCTGAGGGCATGTTGGTGTTGGAGCACAATCCCAATCACAACTTCGAGCAGCACGCGCGATTTTTTCAGGCCAGAAACTACGGAACGACCATCTTTAGTTTTTTCGAGCCCGAAGCTTCCTCTGAGGACTAGGTATATTGTTGGGCCCACAAGTTCATTTTTGGCCGCAAAAGGTTAAATTTGTGCCTTCAAAATCAAGTTATGGAAGCGACCACAAAGCTGAATATTGTTGAAATCATTCTCGATGCCGTAAAAGACGGGCTGGACAAGCATTTTGGCGTAGCCGTAAATGCAGATGAAATCACCTGGAATATAACGAGGAAGGAGTTTGAAGGAGACTTTACCATTGTAACTTTTCCCTATACCCGCTCTGCGAAAAAATCTCCGGAACAAATTGGAGACATCCTTGGCCGACACCTGCAGGAAACGGAGCCTTATGTCAAAAGTTACAATGTCGTCAAAGGTTTCCTGAATATCGTAGTAGCCGATAACTTTTGGCACCGCTTCCTCATGCAGGCCCGTACAGCTGAAAACTACGGGTATCTGCCGCCTAACGGCGAAAAGGTGATGATAGAGTTTTCCTCTCCCAATACAAACAAACCCTTGCATCTGGGGCACATTCGCAACATTTTGCTGGGCTGGTCTTCATCACGCATTCTGGAAGCTGCCGGTTATGATGTCACACGGGTACAAATCGTAAATGACCGGGGGATAGCCATTTGCAAAAGCATGCTGGCCTGGGAAAAATTTGGAAAAGGGCAAACACCCGATTCTACCGGAATAAAGAGCGACCACTTTGTGGGGGATTACTACGTGTTGTTTGAACAGAAATTTCAGGAAGAATACAAGGCATGGCAACAGTCTCCGGAGGGCCTGGCACACTATGAAGCACAAGGAAAAACCGCCGAATCAGCCGAAGCCTTTTTTAAGGCCTACAAAAACGACTATTTCAACAACCACAGCGCACTGGGGGCAGAAGCGAAAGGCTTGTTGTTGAAATGGGAAGCTGGGGATGCTGATACGGTAGCCCTGTGGAAGAAAATGAACGAATGGGTGTATGAGGGCTTCGATACGACTTATGAGCAACTGGGGGTTCAATTCGACAAATTGTATTTCGAGTCAGAAACCTATCTGCTTGGAAAAGATATCATCCAGCGGGGTCTGGACCAAGGGGTTTTTTTCCGAAAGGAAGACAATTCGGTATGGATTGACCTGGAAGATGCCAAACTGGATCAGAAACTCGTGTTGAGAAGCGATGGTACCTCCGTATATATGACGCAGGACATCGGAACTGCCCGACTGAGATACGATGATTTCAAGGTAGATCGCATGGTGTATGTGGTAGCGGATGAACAAAACTACCATTTCAAGGTGCTTTTTGAAATTCTGAAGCGACTGGGAGAACCTTATGCTGAGGGATTGTTTCATTTGAGTTATGGCATGGTGGATCTTCCTACCGGAAAAATGAAATCACGCGAAGGTACGGTAGTGGATGCGGATGACCTTATAGAAGAAGTGGTGGGCGAAGCCCGTGGCAATTCTGCCGAAAGAGGCGCATTGGAAGACCTGAGTAAAGAAGAAAGAGAAGCCATCATCAGAAAGATTGGTCTTGCAGCACTCAAGTTTTTCATCATCAAAGTGCATCCTCGAAAGCGGATGGTTTTTGACCCCAAAGAATCAGTAGATATGCAGGGACAAACGGGGCCTTATATACAGAATGCTTTTGTGCGCATTCAGTCCGTGTTGCGGAAAGCTGCCTTGACAGATCTATCCCTGGCAGAGAAGCATATTACCCTGGAAGGAGCGGAGAAAGACCTGATCTCCATGATTTATGATTTCCCTGCTCAGATCAAAGCAGCCGCAGGCGAGTACGATCCTTCCGTGATTGCCAATTACTGTTATGACCTGGCCAAGTCTTACCACAAGTTTTACCACGATTATCCCATTTTGAAAGCTCCTACGCAGGAAGCCTCTGCTTTCCGCCTGGTGCTGAGTGGGATGATTGCCAAAGTCTTACAAACCGGCATGGACCTATTGGGAATTGAAATGCCTGAAAGAATGTAATTCCAGTTTGCATAAATCATATTGTATGTCAACAGAAACCAAAGGAAAAGAGTCTCTCAATTTCATTGAGCAAATCATAGAAGAAGACATTGCGAGCGGCAAACACAACGGCACGGTGCTGACCCGTTTCCCGCCGGAACCCAATGGCTATCTCCACATCGGACATGCGAAAGCCATTGTGGTCAATTTTGGCATCGCCCAAAGATATGGGGGCAAGACCAATCTGCGCTTTGACGACACCAATCCTGTCACTGAGGATACAGAATACGTAGAAAGCATCAAGCGCGACATACGCTGGCTGGGCTTTGACTGGGAGGATCGAGAATTTTTTGCATCCGATTACTTTGATCAGCTGTACGAATTTGGGGCAGACCTGATCAAAAAAGGACTGGCTTATGTAGATGATTCCAGTGCCGAACAGATTGCTGAAATGAAGGGCACGCCGGTAGCTCCGGGCAAGGAAAGTCCCTACCGAAGCCGTACTGTTGAAGAAAACCTGAGCCTGTTTGAAGGGATGAAAAACGGTGAGTTTGAAGAAGGATCCAGGGTGTTGCGTGCCAAAGGTGATATGAGCAGCCCCAACATGCACATGCGTGATCCCATCATGTACCGGATCAAATACGCTCACCACCACCGCACCGGAGACAAATGGTGCATCTATCCGATGTATGACTTTGCACACGGACAGTCGGATTCCATCGAAGGGATTACCCATTCACTTTGTTCCCTGGAATTCAGGCACCACCGCCCATTGTACGATTGGTTTATCGAAAAACTGGACATTTTCCCTTCCCGACAGATTGAGTTTGCCAGGATGAACGTGTCCTACATGATCACCAGCAAGCGGAAATTGTTGAAACTGGTGAAAGAAAACTATGTTTCAGGCTGGGATGATCCCCGTATGCCTACCATCGCAGGCATGCGCCGTCGTGGTTTTCCACCCGCCGCCATCCGCACTTTCTGTGAGCGGGCCGGGGTAGCCAAGCGCGACAACCTGATAGAAATTGAATTGCTGGAATTTTGCGTGCGGGAAGAATTGAACCGTACCTGTTCCAGAGTAATGGGGGTATTGGATCCGCTCAAAGTGATCATCACCAATTATCCCGAAGGCCAGGAAGAATGGCTGGAAGCAATCAACAATCCGGAAGACGAGAGCATGGGGTCTCGTCAGATTCCTTTTTCGGGCGAATTGTACATAGAGAAGGAGGATTTCATGGAAAACCCTCCCAAAAAGTTTTTCCGACTGGCACCGGGAGCCAATGTGCGCCTCAAAAATGCTTATATCATTACCTGCGATGAGGTCATAAAAGACGAAAACGGCGAGATCACGGCACTCCATTGTCGTTACTATCCAGATAGCAAGAGTGGGGAGGATACTTCTACTGTGCCTGCAAAAGGTACCCTTCACTGGGTTTCTGTGCCACACGCGGGGACAGCCGAAGTAAGGAGGTACGACCGTTTGTTTGCAGACCCGGAACCGGATGGTCACGAGGATCGCGATTTCCTGGAGTTTTTCAATCCCGGCTCGTTGGAAGTACTGCCCAAAGCATATTTAGAACCCGGGCTTAAAGATGCGAGGGCAGGGGAACAATTTCAGTTTATGCGCAAAGGATATTTTTGTGTAGATACTGACAGCACCCCTGGCAATCCGGTTTTCAACCAAACCATTTCACTGAAAGATTCCTGGGCCAAAGCACAGAAGAAATAAGCCGAAAGTCATGGAGGAAAACCGAGTCATACTGGATGCTGCCCGATTCAAACTGACCATAGATCGCCTGTGTTATCAGTTGATCGAAACTTTTGACGAACTCAAAGACACCTGCCTGATAGGCATTCAGCCTAGGGGGGTATTTTTGTCAGATGTGTTGAAAGATCGCCTGACCGAGATTCTGGGTACTCCCTCCTTTGACTACGGTAAACTGGATATTACCTTTTATCGGGATGACTACCGCACCCGGCTCAAACCACTCGAGGCAAGCAAAACGACCATCGATTTTTTGGTTGACAACAAAAATGTTGTTTTGGTAGATGATGTGCTTTATACCGGAAGAACCGTTCAGGCTGCCATGACGGCACTGAATGACTTTGGCCGGCCTTCCCGGGTAGAATTGCTGACCTTGGTAGATCGGCGTTTTAACAGGCATTTGCCCATACAGGCAGATTTTATCGGACTCAGGGTAGATTCTCTGGACGAAGCTTATGTTAAGGTAGCCTGGGACGCTGAAGGTACTGACAATAAGATTCTTATTTTTCCGGATAAAAACAGCATATTGGAGGCATGAGTACCATCAGACAACAGCTTAGCACCCGGCACGTGCTGGGGATCAAGGATCTGACTCCGGAGGATATCAGACTTATTTTTCACACAGCAGATGAATTCAAAGAGGTCATCAATCGCCCCATAAAAAAGGTACCCTCCCTTCGGGACATTACCATTGCAAATTTGTTTTTTGAGGATTCTACCCGTACGCGGGTGTCCTTCGAACTGGCAGAAAAGCGATTGTCTGCGGATGTGGTCAATTTTTCGGCCTCTTCTTCGTCTGTGAAAAAGGGAGAAACGCTGCTGGATACGGTAAACAATATCCTTTCCATGAAAGTTGATATGCTGGTGATGCGGCATCCGGCTCCGGGCGCCCCGCATTTCCTGGCACAGCATATAGACGCCAATATCGTCAATGCCGGCGATGGTACCCACGAGCACCCCACACAGGCTTTACTTGATGCCTATTCCATGCAGGAGCAACTGGGAGACTTGAAAGGCAGGCGCATTGCCATTTTAGGAGACATCCTCCATAGCCGTGTCGCGCTGAGCAATATCTTTTGTCTGACCAAACTGGGTGCCAAGGTGCGGGTTTGCGGACCTCCTACTTTGATTCCCCGACACATTGCCGAACTGGGAGTAGAGGTTTCTTATGATCTGCGGGAAACGCTGGAGTGGTGCGAGGTAGCCAATGTTTTGCGCATACAGCTGGAGCGCCAGAATATCCGTTATTTTCCCTCTCTGCGAGAATACTCCCGTTATTTCGGACTCAACAAAGAACTGCTTTCCGGTCTCGACGGCCCCAGGATTATCATGCATCCCGGCCCTATCAACAGGGGCGTGGAACTCACCAGTGATGTGGCAGATTCAGAGCATTCTATCATTCTGCAACAAGTAGAAAATGGTGTGGCTATCCGCATGGCTGTCTTATACCTGCTGGCTGTATCCCGGAGTTGAAGCTGCTAAAGAGATAAAACAAATGTCCGGAATCGGGCGTTACTTTCGTGAACTTAAACTGAATCCGATGAAGTTTCTACCCCTTTCGCTATTGTTGGTTTTACAAACCCTTTTGCTTCCCGCCCAAAGCGGACACAAGATAGAAGCCCGTATCGATGGGTATGAAGAGGACGAACTGTACCTGGCTGTTTATTACGGCAATAAACAATACCTGCAGGATACTGCTTACCGAAACGATCAGGGGGCTTTTGTCTTCGAAGATGCCGAACCCCTCGAAGGCGGTATGTATTTGATCGTCCTCAAACCCGATAATGCCAACTTCCAGCTTTTAGTGACCGAAAAAGAACAGTCGTTCAGCTTTCGCACCCACAAAGACAGGCCCTTTGAGGATATGTCGTTTAGCAATGCACCCGATAACACGCAGTTTTACAAATACCTGAGCTTTTTGGCACAACAGCGCCAGAAGTCAGAAGCTGTCAAGGAGGAATGGAGCCTAAAAGATACGGACGAACTTCAAAAAAGACTGGAAGCCATTGATGAAGAGGTGGTAGCTTTCCAGCAGGATATGGTAGAAAAGTACCCCGATTTTCTTTCTGCAGCCATTGTGAAAGCCAATATAGCTGTCAAGATGCCCGATTTCCCGGGAACCAACGAAGAATTAGAAACCAAACGTTGGCGTTATCAGTTGGAACATTTCTTCGACAACCTGGATATCGGAGATCCGCGAATGTTGCGAACTCCCTTCCTCTTCGGTCGCATCGATGCTTATGTGAACCAACTGCAGGTCAGACATCCGGATACCTTGGCCAAAGCGATAGATTATGTATTGGAAGCTGCCAAGCCGGCAGAAGAAACCTTCAAGTTTTATCTGATACATTTCCTAAATGAATATGCCCGCTCCAACATCGTCGGCATGGACGCAGTTTATGTGCACCTGGTAGAAAAATACTATGCCAAAGGCCTGGCACCCTGGACCGATCCGGATCAACTGACCAAAATCATGGAAAATGCTGCCAAGCTCAAACCTTTGTTGATTGGCAAACAGGCGCCGGATATAGAAATGGAAAAACAGGACGGCACAAAAATATCCCTGTATGACGTTGATGCTGAATATACCATCCTTTACTTCTGGCGCTACGATTGTGGCCATTGCAAGGAATCTACTCCGTTCATGAAGGAGTTTTACGAGTCTTTTAAGGACAGGGGCGTCGCCATCTTTGCTATTTGCGTGAAGTACACGGATGAGGTCGGACCTTGCTGGGATTATGTAGAAGAACAAGAAATCGGTGATTGGATGCACGCCGTTGATCCATATAATCGTTCGCGTTACGGGCAATTGTACGATGTCCGCAGTACCCCCACTCTTTATATCCTGGATCGCAACAAAGAGATCGTATCCAAACGCATAGGAGCGGAGCAGCTGGGAGAGGTAATGGAGCAGGTGATACAATTCCACAAGCCAAAAGAATAGTGTAAATTTAGCAGGTAATCATTTACCGGAGCAATCCGGCAACCTGCAAATTACACTACTATGAAAAAAATGTTATTCCTGGGTTTGCTGTCCGGGTGTTTTCACTTTGCACTCGGACAGGGAACCATGCTGTTGCGCGAACCTGCCATCAGTGACCGCTACATTGTTTTTGTTCATGCCGATGACCTCTGGCGGGTAGATAAAGCCGGGGGAGAAGCGATAAGGCTTACCAGCAACGAAGGCTCGGAGTCATTGCCCCGCTTTTCGCCAGATGGCAAGCACATTGCATTTACTGCCGAGTATGATGGCAATCAGGACGTGTACCTCATGCCGGTAGAAGGGGGGGAGCCACAGCGCTTGACCTGGCACCCTGCTCCCGATTTGGTGAGTGGTTGGACGCCTGACGGCAAAAAGGTGCTTTTTAGTTCTAACCGGGAGGGAACACCCACCCGTGAATCTCGTTTTTTTACCATTTCAGTAGAAGGAGGCATGCCGGAAGCGCTGCCTGTTCCCCGTGCTGTCAATGGCAGCATTTCGCCTGACGGCAAAAAAATAGCCTATCAGCAGATCGGTTTCTGGGATCCGGAATGGAGAAATTACCGGGGAGGCCAGGCAAAGCCCATCTGGATTCTCGATCTGGAAGACTTTTCCCTGGAAATGACTCCTCAAACGGATCGCGAAAGACATACCCAGCCGGTTTGGCACAACAATCGGGTGTTCTTTCTTTCTGAGCGGGATTTCATCAACAATGTGTGGTCTTATGATCCGGAAAGCAAAAGCCTTAAGCAAGAGACCTTCCACAAAGATTTCGATGCCAAAAACCTCGATTCCAATGGCGAAGAGTTGGTCTATGAACAGGGAGGGTATTTGCATTTGCTGAATCCTGCTGCGGGAAATACCCGCCAATTGGAAATTCATGTCAGAGGCGATTTTCATCAGGCAAGAGACCGCTGGGTCGCCGTTGCAGCACGTGAATTGACCAATGCATCGCTGTCGCCAACGGGCCAACGCGCTTTGTTTGAATATCGGGGGGAAGTAATTTCCGTACCGGCAGAGGAAGGAGATGCCCGCAATCTGAGCAACAATTCTGCAGCAGCAGACAGGGCTCCGGTCTGGTCACCGGATGGCCAGAAAGTAGCCTGGTTTTCTGATGCGAGTGGGGAGTACCAGTTGGTGATCAGTGACCAAAGTGGCATGCAAGCTCTCCGTACCATAGAATTGCCGGTAAAGTCTTTCTTTTTCAAGCCTGCCTGGTCACCGGATGGAGCGCACCTGGCATTTACCGATACCGATTATAACCTTTGGGTCGTAAATATCGAAGCTGGAACAGCCAAAATTGCCGATACGGAGCAATTTGCTCATCCCAATCGATCCCTCAATCCAGTCTGGTCGCCGGATAGCAAGTGGGTGGCTTATCCCAGGCTGTTGAACAATCAGTTCAAGGCAATATTCGCCTATCACGTTCCCAGCGGGAAAAAAATCCAGGTCACTGATGGAATGGCAGATGCCATTTCTCCGGTTTGGGACGAATCGGGAGCTTATCTGTATTTTCTGGCAAGCACTAATTATGGACTGAGTTCGGGTTGGCTGGATATGAGTTCCTACGACAGACCGGTAACCCGTCATTTGTATGTGGCTGTCCTTTCAAAGGAAGGCAAGTCGCCTTTTTTGCCGAAGGCTGGAGACGAACCTGAAGCCTCGGAAAAAGACAAGGACAAAGGGGAAGGGAACCCCAGCGTTGTCATCGACGAGGAGGGACTTTGGAACAGGATTGTAGCTGTGGATATTCCCGGAAAAGATTACACAGCGCTTGTTGCAGGACCTTCGAATGCCGTCTTTTGCATGGAAGCCGTTCCCGGGGAGTCTGGGATGATTCTTCACAAATACAATTTTATAGAGCAGAAAAAGGAAACTTTTCTGAGTGGTATTGCTTATGCTACGGTTTCAGAAGATCGAAAATCTTTGTTGTACCAGGCCAACGGAAACTGGGGTATTGTACCTACCACTGGCGGTGCGAAAAAAGTAGGCGACGGGAGCCTGAAAGCCCTTTCCGGCTTCAAAATAAAGGTAAATCCCCGCGAAGAGTGGCTGCAGATATACCGTGAAGGTTGGCGCTACCAGCGTGATTTTCTGTATGTTGACAACACTCATGGAGCACCCTGGGATCAGGTGTACCAGTGGTACCTGCCCTGGGTAGATCATGTAAGACACCGAAGCGACCTCAATTATATTGTAGACATTCTTGGTGGAGAAATTGCCGTAGGACACAGCTATACACGTGGTGGAGATTTACCGGAGCCCGATCGCGTGAGTGTAGGGTTGTTAGGGGCAGATTATACCATTGATCAGGGCAGGTACCGGATCAACAAGATCTACAGCGGAGAGCAATGGAATCCTTCGCTCAAGGCACCATTGTCAGTACCCGGCCTGGAGGTAAGTGAGGGAGACTATTTATTGGCCGTTAACGGCAAAAGTGTGGAGGCGGGAGACAACCTGTATCGGTTTTTTGAAGCTACAGCGGGCAAACAGGTACAGGTTACGGTCAACAGCACTCCCGATGTGACGGGTGCCAGAACAATCACGCTTGTACCGGTTGCCAGTGAAGGTCAATTGCGCATGGTGGATTGGGTAGAAGGCAACCGCAGGAAAGTAGATGAATTGTCTGGTGGAAAGTTAGCTTATGTTTACATTCCAAATACCTCTAATCCAGGCTATACCTCTTTCAATCGCTACTATTTTGCGCAGCAGGACAAACAGGGAGCAGTCATTGACGAGCGCAACAATGGCGGAGGGTCTGCTGCAGATTATATGGTAGATGTCATGGCCCGTAAGTTAATGGGGTATTTCAACAGCAAGGCTGCAGACAGGCGTCCGTTTACTACTCCGATAGCGGGAATATGGGGCCCCAAGGTAATGCTGATCAATGAAAGAGCCGGATCAGGCGGTGATTTGTTGCCCTATCTTTTCCGCAAGATGGAAATAGGTCCCTTGGTAGGTACCCGCACCTGGGGGGGATTGGTTGGCACCTGGGATACCCCGCGCTTTGTAGATGGTGGTCGCATGGTGGCTCCACGTGGCGGTTTTTACAATGTGGAGGGAGCGTGGGACATTGAAGGCATAGGAATCAGCCCGGACATTGCAGTCGAACAAATGCCCAAAGAGGTATTGGAGGGCAGGGATCCGCAATTGGAAGCTGCTGTAAAAGAAGCGCTTCGCTTGTTGGAAACAGAAGGGGTTACATTGAAACCCGAGCCGAAAGCGCCAATCCGATATTTCAGGCCTAAAAATTAATGACAGCTTATTGATTTTTTGCCGAAGGCTAAAAATAAAGATGCTGCGTTGGATTTTAGCGCAGCATCTTTATTTTTGGGTTTTTGCAGGAATTATTCCGAAGGTTTCAGTCCGTTCAAGACGATGTGAAGGACTGGTGGAAGGAAGCGTTTCAGGAAAACAGCCAGGCGTTCTCTCGGGCCTGCCAGAACAGCTTCTTTTTTGCGTCGGGCGATGACCCGCAAAGCCCTTTTTGCGAAGTATTCAGGATCCCAGCCGCCGGCAGTGGTTTTTGCTTTTACCGCATTGGGAGTGCCGTCGCCTTTGAGTGCGTTGATGGTGACATTGGTATTGACATAACCGGGCATGAGAACGGTCACAGGAATGCCATAGGGGTGAAGTTCTGCTCTGAGTCCTTCGTGAAAACCATTCATGGCGTGTTTGGAAGCACAATAGGCGGTTCGCCAGGGAGCACCGAAAATGCCCATTACACTGCTCATGCTTACAATATGGCATTTGCGTTGGCGAACCATCTCCGGTAGAAGTGCCTTGATCAGGGCAACGGTTCCAAAGTAGTTGACCTGCATGATTTGCTGTTCCACTTCTACAACAGTTTCGACGGCCAGCGCTCGTTGCGAGATTCCCGCATTGTTGACCAGAATATCGGGCAATCCGTGGGTATCGAGAACTGTTTTGGCTGTTTGTTTGACGGCTTCCAGATCGGCTACATCCAGCGGAACAATCGCTACTTTTTGGGGATCCGCACAAGCACCTTTTACCTTCTCGAGTGCTGCTGTTTTCCGGCTGGATAGGATCAATTTTGCGCCCTCGCGGGCAAAAGCATAGGCGAGGTGTTCTCCTATTCCGGACGAAGCCCCGGTGATCCAGATGAGTTTATCCTTAAAATTCATGATTTATGGCTTATGAAAATAAAAAATGAAGCAGACAAAATGAATGCGCTTTTGGCAAATGTCGTTATAATGCCGGAAATTGTGACCCGAAGCAGTTCCAAAATTAGCGTAAGTTTGAAAAAAGAGCTTACTGAGTTCTATATCCTAATAAAGCAGCTGCCGGGTTGAATGGCTGATTTGTTCTTGAAAAGTGTAAATATCCTACATGAAGAAAGTTTATATTGTCAGGCATGCCAAATCCAGCTGGGAGCACCCCGGCTTAAAGGATTATGAGCGCCCCCTAAACAACAGAGGTCTGAGAGATGCTCCCCTGATGGCAAAGCGCCTCAAGGATCTGGGTGCAGTGCCGGATCTGCTGATTTCCAGTCATGCAGTACGCGCGCATCACACGGCACGTTTTTTCGCGGAAGCGCTGAATTGTCCCCGGGAGATAGAAGTTGCTTCCGGTCTTTATGGAGCCGAACCAGGAGACATCGTTCAAATGATTCAGGAGCTTGACAACAGCATCAAAGAAGTTTGCATCTTTGGGCACAACCCGACAATTACCGATCTGGTCAATCACTATGCAGAAACGCACATCAGTAATGTGCCGACCTGTGGAGTAGTTGTCTTGGAAGCGGAAATAGATGACTGGAAAGCTTTTGTACAGGCAACCGTGAGGCTAAGACACTTTTTGTACCCCAAAATGTTTGCAACACCTGAACATGAATAAATACCTTTTTTTGCTGTTATTTGCCCTTGCTGCATGTACGACCGACAAAGAACCTCAGCCACTTTCGGATGAGGTGCTCATCGCCGTATTGGCTGACATCCATATTGCAGAAGCTGCTTTACAACGGCTTCCCCGCAATTACAAAGATACAGTGAGTCAGCGGTACTATGACGAAGTGGCGGCCATTCACAACCTGAGCCGCATGGAACTGGACAGCAGCTTGTATTGGTTGCGGGCAAGACCCAGAGAAATGGCCAGGATTTACCAGGCCGTTTTTGAGTTACTGGAAGAGCAGGAGACGAATATCCGGGGTTTGTATGATCCAATGTAAAGGGAACGAAAAGTGGAATAGCTATTCGGGCCTGGATATGTTAATTTTGAATTAACATTTAAGCCCTAACTTGCGGAGGAACAAAAAATCCAAGCAAAATCCAATACCATGGAAGCGGAAAAAATTCTGATTGTTGATGATGAACCAGATATTCTGGAATTTCTTCAATACAACCTCGAAAAAGAAGGATTTCGTGTAGTCACGGCTTCGGATGGAGAGGAGGGCATAAAAGTTGCCGAAAGGGAGAAGCCGGATCTTATTATCCTCGATATCATGATGCCCAAAATCGATGGGGTGGAAGTTTGCCGCCAGATTCGTGCAAAACCTGCTTTTGACCATACCCTGATCGCTTTTTTGACCGCAAGGGAAGAAGATTATTCCCAAATTGCAGCACTGGACGTTGGAGGCGATGATTACATTACCAAGCCAATCAGGCCCAGAGTATTTGTAAGCCGCATCAAAGCACTGTTGCGCAGGGCAGACAAGCAATCGGAGTTCAAAGACGGAGGGGTAATCACTGTTGGGGATCTGACCATCGACAAAGAAAGGGTTTCTGTACTTCGCAACAATCAGGAAATTGAACTTGCCAAAAAAGAATTTGAATTGTTGTATTTGCTGGTATCGAAGCCTGGAAAGGTGTTCTCCAGAGAAGAGATATTCAACAAGATCTGGGGCAGCGATGTCATCGTTGGCAATCGCACCATAGACGTACATATCCGCAAGCTCCGAGAGAAAATCGGCGAAAACTACATCAAAACAATCAAAGGGATAGGCTATAAATTTGAATTTTAATGCTCAAAAACCCCACCCCACATCAAATTGCTCTTTTTACTGCCCTCAGAGCAGGTGTATTCATCGCACTGCTCACGGTCTTGCTGTTCTATTATGTAAAACCGCCGGTTTGGGCTGCCGCACTTGTCCTGCCACTGGTAGCAATGGTCGCCACCTACTTTATTTCCTACAATTACATCAAAGTCTATATTCTTAGAAAAATAAAGGTCATTTATAAAACCATCCACGACAGAAAGCTTACTATTGAGGAAAAAAAGTCCAGCTCTCTGGACATGAATTCCAATATCATCAATGAAGTAGAAAAAGACGTCCGTGAATGGGCCGACGACCATGAAAGGGAAATCAATCGTTACAAGTCCTGGGCGGAATACCGTAGGAAATACATCGGCGATATTTCCCATGAGTTGAAGACTCCCATCTTCAATATTCAGGGATACATTTATACTTTGCTGGAAGGAGGATTGAAGGACGAGCGGGTCAATGTGAGTTATCTCAAAAAAGCAGCCAACAACATTGATCGCTTGCAAACCATCGTCCAGGATTTGGAGTCTATTTCCAGATTGGAATCGGGCGAACTGGTGCTGGATCTGCAGGTTTTTGACATCAAAGAGCTCACTGAAGAAGTATTTGAAGATTTCGAGATCAAGGCTTCCCGAAAGAAAATAGGTCTGGAGTTTAAAGAAGGTGCGGGAATGAACTATAAGGTCAGAGCCGATCGGGAATACATTCGCCAGGTGTTGTCCAATCTGGTCAACAATTCTATCAAATACGGCATAGAAAATGGCAAGACCAAGATAGGGTTCTACGATATGGACAAGAACATTCTGGTAGAGGTAGCGGACAATGGCATAGGCATTCCCAAAAAGCACATGCCTCACGTCTTTGACCGCTTTTACCGGGTAGATAAAAGTCGGTCGCGAAATCAGGGAGGTTCCGGCCTGGGCCTTTCTATCGTCAAGCACATCATCGAAGCGCATCATCAGACCATCAACGTCAGGAGTACCGCCAATCTGGGTTCTACCTTTGGGTTCACCCTTGAAAAAGTGAGCTAGCAGGAGCAGTTTTTGTATCTTTGCGCAAATTTTCTCTACAGAACCGAAAATACTATGCTAACAGCAAATGATATCTCTATCAAGTATGGAGAGCGGGTTTTATTGGATCACCTCAATTTCGTTATAAAGGACAAAGACAGGGTGGGATTGGTCGGACGCAACGGAGCCGGAAAGTCCACCTTGCTGAAAGTCATTGCAGGCAACATTTCACCGGACACAGGCAAGGTAGCACGCCCGGGAAGTTCCAGTCTTGCTTTCCTGCATCAGGAAATAGAATTGCCCCGAGGTCGTACTGTCAAGGAAGAAGCCATGACAGCCTTCAATGAGGTAAGAGAACTGGAAGCTCGTCTGGAAGCCCTCAACGATGCCATTGCTACCCGTACCGACTATGAAAGCGAATCCTACATTGACCTATTGGACGAATTTGCCCATCTCAATGACCGCTTTCTCCTAATTGGAGGTACAGAGATGGAGCCGGCGACAGAGCGCGTGCTCAAAGGTCTGGGGTTCAAATCCTCAGACATGAACCGACTCACCGAAGAGTTTAGCGGGGGCTGGCAAATGCGTGTCGAGTTGGCCAAAATGCTGCTGCGGCAGCCCGATTATTTGCTACTGGATGAGCCTACCAATCACCTGGATATTGAGTCCATCCTGTGGCTGGAGACCTTCCTGAAGGATTACCATGGCGCCATCATCACAATCTCTCACGACCGTCAATTTCTGGACAATGTAACCAACCGTACCCTGGAAATAGAGTTGGGCAAGTTGTACGAATACAAGGCTTCCTATACAAAATACGTAGAGCTGCGGAAAGAACGCCGCGAAATGATGCAGGCTTCTTACGAAAACCAGCAGCGGGTAATAGCGCAAAAGGAAAAGACCATCAACCGCTTTATGGCGAAGGCCACCAAGACCAAGATGGCCCAGTCCATGCAAAAGCAATTGGATAAGATGGAGCGGGTAGAAATGGATCAGGAAGATGTGGCTGCAATGAACATCCGCTTTCCACAAGCACCCAGATCCGGCCAGGTAGTAGTGGAAGCTTCGGGAGTGGTCAAAAAATACGGCGAAGCGCTGATCCTTGACGGAGTCAATTTCAAACTTGAGCGCGGAGAAAGAGTAGCTTTTGTCGGGCAAAACGGCCAGGGTAAGACCACTCTTGCCAAAATTTTGATCCGGGAACTGGGAGAGAGTGCCGGAGAAATCAAGTTGGGACACAATGTACAAGTTGGCTATTATGCACAAAATCAGTCCGAAAGCCTCCACCAAAACCTCACCTTGCTCGAAACCATGGAAAGCATGTCTCCCGCAGAAATGCGTCCTCAATTGCGAAGCATTCTGGGAGCTTTCATGTTTAGTGGAGCCGATACTGATAAAAAAGTCTCTGTGTTGTCCGGGGGGGAGCGTGCACGACTGGCACTTGCCGGCCTCTTACTGAAGCCTTTCAATCTTTTGGTACTGGATGAGCCTACCAATCACCTGGATATGCTTTCTAAAGATGTATTGAAAAAGGCTTTGCAGGAATACGATGGGGCTATGATAGTCGTGTCTCACGACCGGGAGTTTTTGGCCGGTCTTACCGACAAAACCATAGAATTCAGGGACAAACAACTTCACGAATATCTGGGAGACATCAATTACTTCCTCGACAAACGCTCACTGGATAACATGCGTTCGGTAGAGCTGACGCAAAAAAAAGTGGGAGAACCGTCACAGGAAAGCTCCAAACCAGTACTGAGCCACGATGAAAAAAAGAAGTTACAGCGGACTGTCCAACAGGCTGAAAAAAAGATCAGTAAGATAGAAAAGGACATTCAGGCTTTCGAACTCAAGATGTCTGCTCCGGATTTTTATCAACAAGCCGACGTGGATGCACAGTTGCAATCTTATCAAAAAATGAAGAAGGACCTGGATGAGGCTATGGAAGAATGGGCAGTGGCACAAGAGGCCTTGGAATAGAAAAGAACGGAAAGAAGCGTGCTCTTTCCGTTCCTCAAAAAGTAATGCTTAGAACGAATATACCGCAGCTAAAATAAATCCTGCTATGTCGTCCATTTCAGGGCCGGAGTCGGTTCGGAATTCCGGGATGATGGTGAGGCTTCCAAGGTGAATATTGCCGGAAAGGGTCAGTCCCATCACACTGCCGTTCATGGCTCCCATAATCAGACCATCAGTATCTGAGATATACTCCGTGCGGGCAGCCAGGGTAAAGGCATCTGAAAAGGCATAATTGGCATAGAGGGCAGCGCCGCTCCAACCATAATCTCCCACTCCCATGTGTCTGACTTGTTTGGTAGTCGCATTTAGGCCCAGTCCAAATTTTTCTGCGACCTGGAAAGTGGCTGTCAGGTCAATTTGACTGCTTTTAGCCTCCGGCTGAAAATCTGTTTCTTCCTGATCTCTTCCTGTGATGTAATTGAGGAAAATCCCGCTTGCGTCATCCTGATACGACAATTGAAGGCCGAGGTGCTTGCCTTTAACGAAGTCCCTTTTGCTGTCCGTGTCGTCAAACAAACCCACCATGAAGCCGAATTTTTCCGACAGTGCCAGGTCCATTTTCAAACCAGTATGATAGAAAGGGCCATTGGAAAACATGTAGCTGGTGCTGTAGTTGACGTTTCCCGGAGCATCTATGACTTCGTACCCTACATGCGTGCCGAAATTGCCCAGGGTAAAAGTAAGGGCTTCAACCGGAGTATAAGTAACGTACAATTGCTTGATGGCTGATAGGGAAGTTCCGGAGAATCCATTGGCTACTTCTGCTCTGGGGCCGAGGGCAATGTCTGCCAGGAAGCCCACTTTGCCGCTGGTTTTGGCCACCGCAAGGTTGACCATTCCCAGTGAAAAAGAATTGAATTCTTCTGTAAAACTGGTTGGAAAAGGCA
>JALQTV010000240.1 GCA_023268675.1 Saprospiraceae bacterium
ATGCTTTGAACCGACCGGGGATGCACAGCCGGGAACTGTTGAACCGACATTCCTACGAACTGAATGATTTTTTGGCCGGCAAGCCACAAGTCCCCACACAGCAGGTTGTCAGTGGCATGGGCTTTCTCAAGAACATAAAAGCAAAAGCAGGACAATCCTGTAGCCTGCGAATCAGCCGCCTGGTAGCACCATTGGAGGAAGTGCCGGGTAGTTTGTTACTGGAACAGCAAGCCCTTAGCTCGGTGAGGATGGACGATTTGCTGCAGGCAAATGAAGCCTTGTATGCTTCTGTGCCAAAACTGGATCACCCTTCCCGAGATATCCAATTATTGTATTACAGCGCTTTTAATATGTTGAGGCAGGTGTTTTATCCACCGGAGGGCAAGTCTTCCTACAATTATTATGTCTTCTCACGTGAACCAACCTGGGGTTGGGGACACGGAGGACAGGTATTCCATGAGAGCATTACCATGCTGAGCTATGTGTTGATGGATCCGGAAAGTGCCATGAATTCCCAGCGGGTCTATGCCGAGCGACAATATGACAACGGCTACATCAATTATCGTACCGGTTCCTGGTTGGATGAAATCATCGAATACGAGGGAGAACTGACTTCTTCCGCTCCCTGGTACAACTGGATCAACGCCGAAATTTATCGGAGTACGGGGGATGTGGACTTTCTGAGTGAAATGTATGCCTCAGGGAAGCGTTTTTACCAATTTTACACCCAAAACCGAGACAAAGACGGTGATGGGCTTTGTGAGTGGGGTGGACATGCCGTGCTGGAATCTGTTCGGGATGCAGCGGTGGCTGTTTGGGATGAAGTTGGATGGCCCTCGGAATTTGAGGGCGTGGATGTCAACAGCATGCTTGTCATGGAAGCGAAAGCGCTGGCCTTTATGGCAGAAGCCTTGGGATTGTCCGAAGAGGCTGCCTTGTGGCGTGCAGATTACGAGCAACGAAGCAAGGCAATCATGGAGGTGTTTTGGGATGAACATTCCGGTTTTTTTTACAATGCAGACAAGAAGGACAATGATTTTACCTACCGGACACCGGATGACCTGAAGCGAATGGAGATCATTGGTTTTCTCCCTCTCTGGGCAGGCATTGCCGATTCACTCACTGCTAAAAGGGTGATCGAAGAACATCTGCTGGATGAAAACAAGTTCTGGCGCAAATACGGGGTACCCAGCTTGTCAGCGGAAGATTCCTATTACAATGCCAAAGGGTACTGGAATGGCCCGGTTTGGGTGGAGTGGAACCTGTTTATTGTACAGGCACTGCTGAATTACGGATACCGGAAAGAAGCGAAACAATTGGTAGATCGACTGGCAGAGGGTATGTTGGTTCAGCTTCGGGAAAACAATAATCTCTGGGAATTTTACAGCCCTGATGAAGCCTGGGCGGGTTATCACAAAACCTATATCTGGGCAGCCATCATCAACCGCATGCTGTTGGATACCTATGGAGTAAAAAAATGAATCTTACACCTATCAATCTGCCTAGGCTTATGAAATACATGCTACTTTGTCTTTGTCTGGGGGCCACCCTGTTGAACGCCCAACAAACCGTATTGACTCCCGGCAAAAAGGGACTGGAAGTCAAAATTGCCTCTGGGGATGGGCAAGTCCAAGCCATCCGGGAAGGTTTGAACTTTGCTTCTTTTTTGCTCAATGACGAACTGGTACAACTCAACAAAACGAGGACAGAGGGTAACGCTGCTTTTTGGCGCAGCCGGGAACTGGAAGTTGCCCTGCAGGACTTTCGCACAGAAAATGCCTTGAACAGCTGGGAAATGACCTTCACCAATATCGGGACAGATACCCTGGTTTTAAAAAATGTGGTTCCCCTGGGGCAAGCTCCTGATAAAATATACCTTACGGGATTAGGCGATCACCGCCTTTCCCGATCACACCTTTTTCTTCCCGGGCGAAGTCCGGTGAATGTCATCCTCCCTGACAATGCCTGGGAATTGGGATTCAGCGAAACAGCCCTTGGCGGGGAGTGGCACCTGGCGGCACTCAGTCGGCGCTTATCCTGGAACGAGCTGGCTCGCAGACAACGTTTTGAGACCATCCTCTACCCGGGTGGAGAGGTCAAATACCGGGTATGGGTACTGCATTACAGCGGCAGCTGGCAGGAAGGATTGCGACGAATGTTTCAGGAAAATTATCTTTTTGACATTGAAGGAAGCTTTCAGGACAGCCTTTACCGGCGCAGTGACCTTGCCTGGATCCGAAAGGCCTATGCCATGCACCTCATCATGGCCTGGGACAAACAATTTTACGATGCCGAAAAGGGAGCGTATCAGATAGAAAACTTCTTGAAGCGAGGCCGCAATTGGTATGGAGGAGACGATGTACTGGGCTGGTGGCCCAATTGGCCGATGCTGGGAATGGATCAACGCAATCAGTGGGACTTGTTCAGAGATTTGCCCGGTGGAACCGAAGCATTAAAGTCTCTGGTGCAGATGAGTCGGCGCTATGGCGCAAAAACATTTCTCAGTTACAATCCCTGGGATGAAAGTACCCGCTGGGAAGACCACCATGCAGGCATGAGCGATATGTTGGCGGATACCGATGCGGACGGAGTGGTGTTGGATACCGAAGGAAAGTCCAGCCCGGAGCGGCAGGAGGCTGCCGACCAGGTAAAACCGGGGATTATCATGTACAGCGAGGGAATGGCAGTCCCAAAAGACATGCAGGGCATTATTGCCGGAAGGGTTCACAATGCACTGTATTATCCCCCGCTGCTCAATCTGAATAAATTTATCCGCCCGGATTTTGCCATTTTTCGCGTAGCGGAACTTTACAAAGAACCCATCCGAAGAGAGTATGCCACCAGTTTTTTTAATGGCTACGGTACCGAACTGAATATTTTCCGTCCCGGCCGACCCGACTGGATAGAAGCAGATTACCGATTTTGGGGGCGTACGCTTAGGATTTTGAGGGAAAATACTTCAAATTTCACTGCCTACGGCTATACGCCACTCTATCCTTCTTTGGAAGACCTTATTTACATCAACGAATGGCAATTGCCTCGTAAAACCATCTACACGATTTTCAGCATCAAACAGGAAGGTCATCTGGGGCCCCTCTTCCGCATTCCACGCAGGGAGGGATACCACCTGGTAGATTTGTGGAACAACGAGGAAATTAGCCCCGAAGTGGATGGTGAAAATTGGACTATTTCGCTGGCAATCGATGCCTTCAACAAAGCAGACCTGGGTACCAACAACGAAGGAGCGGTAGGGGCAGTAGCCCTGTTGCCGGATATGTTGCAGGCTTCGCGCCTTGGCGACCAGCTTTTGGTATCTGCCAGCGAAGGGGATTTCATACGCATCTGGCCAGGCAATCCCACTTATGACAAAGAGGAACTTGCAGTGGAAGTGTCGGTACAGCCACAGCTCCTTTCCCTGCGTGAACATTTCGGAGATTATGAGGGCAAATTTGTGGTCCAACTGTTTGTCTCAGGAGAGTTGCTGGACCAAAAGGTTGTTTTTTTGCCGACAGGCACCGCCCGATTGATCAGTAAAACCAATCCTTCCCTGCGGGCTGCTCAGGTTCCGGAAGGCATGGTGGACATACCTGAGGGAAAATTTTCCATGGAGGTGACTTTTGGAGACAATTTCATTCCCAACCCGGTCGATTATCCTGAGGAAACGCTTGAGATGCCAGGGTTTTTTATGGACAAACATCCGGTTACCAATACCCAATTTAAGGTCTTTTTGGAAGCCACTCATTACCGACCACTGGATACCCTTCGCTTCCTTGCTCACTGGGAAAGGGGGCAAATTCCTGAGGGACAGGAAGATTTTCCGGTAATCTTTATCAGCTATGAAGACGCACAGGCTTATGCAAAGTGGGCCGGCAAAAGGCTGCCTACGGAGATGGAATGGCAATATGCGGCTCAGACCGAAGACCTTCGCGAATGGCCCTGGAGCAAGTCGGCAAAGGTGGAGAAGGAGGAGACAAGGGTTACCAATACCCTCACCGTCACCAAATTAAAGGTTGAAGAAGGGGTAGTACATACGGAAAATGGCCAATTGTATCCGGTGGGAGCCTATCCGGCAGGCGCCAATCCACATGGACTGGAAGACCTGGTAGGTTGTGTCTGGCAGCTGACCAATGACCTCTACGATAATGGCACAAATCGCTTCATTGTCTTGAAGGGCGGAAGTTATTTCGCTGCTGCTTCGAGTTGGTGGTATGTGGAGGGAGGCCCGCGGGAACTCACCTATACCCAAAAGTTGTTGCGCATTGCTCCAGGCTGGGAACGCAGCGCTACGGTAGGATTCAGATGTGTAAAAGATAAAAAGTAAATACAACCCATGAAAACACCCTTCTTTTTTCTTTTTTTGATTGTCCTGGGCTCCTGTGCCCGCTTTGCGGAAAAACCCGTGAAAGTGCTGTTGGTCGGAGGAGGTAATTCAGCATCGGAAGCGGCAGCTTGGGAGGACTACAATGCCGGAGAGGATTGGGAGAGCACAGTGGTGGACTGGTCTGCTGTTGTACAAACCGACCTGCAAGCCTACGATGTGGTATGGATCCACCAGTTAGATACAATTT
>JALQTV010000241.1 GCA_023268675.1 Saprospiraceae bacterium
CGTGCAAATGAGCCACCATCACTGCCTGCAACAGTCCGCCCCTGATCAGGGTAGCATAAGGGTACAATTCGAGGCTATCGAGTCGATGGCGGTCATGTGGGATTAGCGGGAGATCCAAATGAGAATCTACATTGGTATCCCCGTGACCAGGAAAATGTTTGGCACAGGCCACCACTCCTCTGTCCTGCATCCCCTTGAGATACATCATACTTTTGGAAGTCACATTGTAGCGGTCTTCACCATAAGAACGAGTGTTGATAACCGGGTTGGCAGCATTGTTGTTGATGTCCAGTACCGGGGCAAAGTTGATGTGTACTCCCAGACGGCGAAGCTGGGTACCTACTTGTGTTCCCATTTCATACAATAAGGAATTGTTCTGAACCGCCCCCAGGGTAAGGGCCTGAGGGTAGGAAATCGCCTGCTCTTTTAGGCGAAAGCCAACTCCATTCTCAGCATCCATGGCTACCAGCAGGGGAATATCTGAGCTGGCCGACTGGTAGCGATTTACCCAGCGCAATTGTTCTTCTGCCTCACCGGCAAAAAGGATGATCCCTCCTATTTTGTAATTTTCAATCAGCGATTGTACGTCCTCCAGATGGGTCTCTCCGTAACTGATTTGCGCACGTACCATGATCAGTTGTGCGATGCGCTCTTCTACACTCAGCTTCTGATAGTGGGCATTGACCCAAGCTTGTTCATTCGCATCCTGGGCGTGAACATGTCCTGCAAAAACCAACAAAAACAACCATGCCATGCCATATCTAATACTGCTGAGAATGTTTGTTTTACTCATAAAATGTAACTATTCTGATGTTAAACATACAAGTTTTCTTGCTTCTCTTGGCCCCTTCATAGAAAGGCAAAATTGCCGACTTTCTCATAGAGGTCACAAAGAAAATATTTTCAAAATTTGACAATTTTAGCCATTTATCATGTCACCCCTAGCGGCAGGGTTGTTAAATTCTTTGTGCCTTATTCCAGACAATAGTTGGTAATTATGCCACCCTTGCGGGGTTCATCATTTGTTTGAACATTTTTCTACAATCATTTCACCCCTTGCGGGTTTTTTTAGGAATAGGTTGTCACCCATCGCTGCACAATTTCGCCCTTTCAGGGCTTTAATAGCCTATTATCGTCAAGCGCTAAAGGCTAATGGTCAAAGGCCAACTGCAAAGGGTCTTACCCGTTTACTGTTCCATGTTAACAATTGACCAAACCAAGCCATTATCGCACACAAAAACCCCGCAAGGGGTGACATTTTTATGTCAAAACGGGTATTAATTTACTTATCGGGTACAATGGCGGATAAGATGGCAACCTACAAAGAAGGATCCAAAGACCTGGCACGATCAATCAGTGCCTGCCCCTGTTCTGTATTTCCTGCATTGTAATAAGCCGTTCCCAAATTGTAGATCGCTCCCGGATTGTTGGGATCCAGCTCGTAAGCCCTGGTAAACCAGTTGACAGCCTCACTCATATTGCCCTGAATGCCGTGAGCTACACCCAGGAGGCGCAAAGTCTCATAGTCACCCGGCAATAATTGGTATGCGGAGTTAAGATACTGTAAAGCATTGGAAAGATCACCCAATTTTTCACCAAAAAACTTTCCGGCCTCGCGATAAGCCACCGCAATGTTGTTGTTGATGTCCGGATACGCAGGAAATTGCTGCTTGAGTTGCTGAAAGAAATCCAGTGCCTCGAGCGGCCGTCCGGCATTTATCAGCGTAATACCCTTGTTGTTGAGTGCATCGCGATAACCCGGATCCAATGCCAGCGCACGGTCGTAATGTTGCAGCGCCGCATCGTATTGTTGGAGATAGCTGTTTGCATTGCCGAGCAACAACCAGGCATTCTTGAAACCGGGATAGATGGTCACTGCCAGTTGTAAATGCTCTATAGCTTCTCGGTAGCGCACTTGTTTTTGCGCCTCTGGCAAATCAGAAGCTTGCGTCACCGTGATGATTTCTCCGCCCACTGCATTTTGTAGCTTGGCACTGTTAGGAGAAGTACGAACGTCTGTCGTAAACAAGGTATAATTATCTTTCCAGGCAGGGTTGCGAGTCAGGGTTTTTAGCGCATAAGCAGCTGCAATGATTCCGATGATTCCAAGCAACACAGGTACTTTTTTGGCGTAAGCCGAACCCCTTCCCTTATAAATCAGGATAGCAAGGAATAAAGCATAGGCTAGAGAAGGCATGTACACCAAGCGCTCCGACATGTTGGTACCAATCGGGAAAACCACATTGGAAACGATAGACAGGGTCAGCAGGAAATACCAGAGGGCAAAGCCCCAGACAGGCCTGCTGCGAAGGCTGCGCAAAGCGAACAAGGAAAGTGCCAGATAAGCCAGCAGGCTAAGCCAGACGCGGAAATCCGCCCACTGCAGGATGCCTATGTGGCGGGGGTAGTAATCATGGGTCAGTGGTTGCGGAAAAACGAGCAGCTGCAAATATCGACCGAGTGTGTAAACGATGGTAGCAGATTTTTCAGCAGCAGTAAAGGGAATCATGCTCTCTCCCTGCAGCTTGACAAAGGGGTTATTCATAAGCTCCATGGGCTGTTCCATGAGGGTAAAACCCAATATCTGAAAGCGAATGACAATGAAGGCGATCCCGGCTAGCCAAAATGGCAATGCGTAACGCAGGATACTTTTGCCCGCTGCCGCGGAAAAATAATAATAAGCCAGCGGCACAACCGCCAAAAAAGTGATGGCATTTTCTTTAGCTAGCAGGGCCAGAAAAAAAATCAGCCCAACTGAAAAAGTCCGAAAGACAGAACTGTCCTGTCTCCGATAGCCGGAGAAGGAAACATAGAGCGCAGCCAGACTGCCCAAAAGGGCCAAAATTTCATCGCGCCCCTTGATATTGGCTACCACCTCCGTGTGCAGGGGATGTACTGCAAACAACAGGGCTGTCACCAATGCGATGAATGGAGCCCGGTACTTGTCATCGGACCTGGCGAGCCACATCAACACCATCCGATAAATCAGCAGCACCGTCAGGGCATAGAACAAAGCGTTGATGAGGTGTCCCCAGAATGGATTGGCACCCCAAAGTTGGTACTCAATCGCAAAAAATACCAGCGAAAGCGGACGGTAACGGCCTCCGGCTACCAAATTGGATTTGCCGGCCTCTTTGAAGAAACCATAGAAAGTGTCCTTGGAAAGAATCCCGGGAATACCGGAAATTCCCTGAGTGGTAAACATGTTGTCCGTAATGACAATGGCATCATCGAGCGCATATCCGTGCCCCAGCGTATTGAGATAAAGTGCAAAAGACAGGAAAAACAGCAGCCAGCCCAAAGCACGTGTCTGCAACAGGAAATCCTGTACAGGGGTAGGAATATTTGCCGGCTTTGTTTCAGAATTTTTCCTGCCTTTTGCCATGGTGATGGTTTGCCTGTTTTTACTCTAAGACCAATTGTTCGTCTTTTTTCAGAGCTTTGTAGCGCCCTTTGCCAAACTTGGTTCCATTGAATTCCATGGTTGATCGTAGCAGTGCCTGCTCTTCTGCCGGCAAATGGGTAAAGTCCTTGCACTTGTCGGAACAGCAGTGATCATATTTTTCTGCGCAAGCTTCACACTGTATAAACAGAATGTGACAGGCATCGTTGGCACAGTTGACGTGCACATCGCAAGGTTCGCCGCACTGGTGGCAATGAGCGACCACATCTTCAGAAATTCGCTCCCCCATGCGCTCGTCGAAAACGAAGTTTTTACCGATGAACTTATTGGGTAAATTTTGTTGCTCACACTGGCGGCTGTACTCGATGATGCCACCGTCCACCATGTATACATTTTCGAAGCCTTTGTGGAGAAAGTAAGCACTGGCCTTTTCGCAGCGGATGCCCCCGGTACAATACATCACCAGATGTTTGTCTTTGTCTTCGCGAAGCATGTTTTCCACCAAGGGAAGGGCCTCTCTAAAGGTTTCCACATCGGGCAAAATAGAATTTATAAAATACCCTACCTCACTTTCATAGTGGTTGCGCATGTCCACTATAATAGTATCGGGTCGGTCGGTAAGTTCGTTAAAGGACTTTGCATCGAGGTGCTTGCCTCTCTTGGTCACATCAAAAGCGCCATCGTCCAGACCGTCGGCTACGATCTTTTTCCTCACTTTGATCTTGAGTTTGTAAAAGGACTTGCCATCGTCTTCAATGGCGATGTTTAGGCGGGTGTTGTCCATGAAAGGGATGGAATACATATCTGCCTTAAAGGCTTCAAAGTTTCTTTCCGGCAAAGAAATCTGACCATTAATTCCTTCATTGGCCACATAAATCCGGCCAAATACCCCCAAAGGAAACCAACGGGCATAGATTTCGTCACGAAAAGCCTGTGGATCCTGGATGTTGTGGTAGCGGTAAAAGGAAAGGGTGACGCGAGCCTCGTCGTTTTCAAGCATGCGCTGCTTGAGCTCATCGTTGTTTACACGATTGTACAATCTCATTTTTGGATCTTTTTGAACACATCCAAACAGGTAAAGTACAAATTTACCCCATGGATACCCATGTCGCCGATGTGTCCGGGTTAATAACCGATTAAATAGGAAGGCAATATATAA
>JALQTV010000242.1 GCA_023268675.1 Saprospiraceae bacterium
AGGGGGTGAGCTTGCAGGTAGTCGGGCGCCCCCACACCACCAAAGAGCCCACCAAAGCTCCTCGCTTGATGAACGGGGAAGCCGTACAGAGGGCAGCGAGCCTCGTTGAGGAGGGCAGGGCGAGGGCAGATCACTTCAGGCGCGAAGCCCTCCTCAGCGTAGAGCGCGTTGAGCTCTGCCACGAAGCGACCAGAGGGGTCAGAGAGCTCGCGCGGGTAGCTTGTGGTGGCGCAGAGGAGGGTCGTCATCTCTCAGCCTCACCTCTTAGGGTCATCAGCTGAGCGCGCGCTGAGCGCGTCGGGTGAGGAGCCGTCGGGTGAAGCCTCGCGCTAAAATCCACAGCAAGGGGATGGCCTGCTACCACCATTCCTTCGGTCGAACTAGCTATTTTTTCTGAGGGTGCCTGTTGGGTATTGGAGCAAGCCCAAACCAACAATGGCAAAAACGCTAACCAGTATTTTTTCATGATAAATTATTTACAAGCTTCCAAAATTGAATTAAAAATGAGTTTGTAAGTCCCACGAGGTTGGCCACGAAATTGAGGCCGGAAGGCAAAAAGGATTACCTTTCCCGAACCCAGGCCACAAGATACCATAGCGGCTTTATCTTTGAGGTACCGGTTTTCTCCGGCTGCCCAACCGCTCATCAATAAATCTTTATCTGCATAGCGGACAATCACTTCTGCATCAGGTGCAGGAGCATCCGGCGTATCTTCCACACCACCTTCTCCTGTCTTTCTGGGTGTTACAATATCGAAAGCACGACTATCGGAAAAGGATACTGCGAAATTTTCCTGCATGCCCTGTACCAGAGGGTGTTCTCCTGCCACTTTTGCCCGAATCAAAGATCCGGGGATAAAGAATTCTCGGGAAGAAAGATTTTCTGTCGCATTTCTTACGGGAAGTCCAAAATGTTCTATTGCAAAATCACTGGCCTCGTCGAAAGCAATCAGCGTGCCACCATTTTCAACATATTTTTTGATTGCCATTACCCCTTCCAATTCCATTCCCCCTGTGAATGCTTCCGGCATGGTTCCAGCGGGGTGTCCATGCAAAATACGGGAAGGCCTTTGAGAGGGGATGATGATTGCCTGGTATTGAGCCAAATCCTTTGCGCGAATGTCTGCATCATGGAGGGTATCCAAATCAAAGCTGTGTTGCAGCATCACCCATCGGGTCCAGCCCTCATCCATATTTGCTACCCAGGATTTATAAATTCCAATTTTGATTTTCTCCAGTTTATCCAATTGTTTGGCCGGCATTTCGGCTGCGCCAAAAAAGTCCAGACCTGTTGCTTCAGCCTGTTCCTCTATCAATCCGGCAATTTTTTTGCCCGCAATAAAAAAGCTTCCTGCATCCCATTCCATGTTATCGGAAATCATCTTTTCACGCAAGCGGTACACCTCAGCTCCTTTTTGCTGCAGCTCATTGACCGCTTTAAAGGCAATATTTTCAGTACTCTTTAGCCAATAACCGGCTTTTCCTATTCCTGCGATGGATCCGGGACTTGTTTCCAAAAGACCTTCCAATTGCTTTGTTTCGGCTTCAAACGGGTCATTTGCACGAACCACCTCTACCCCCATTTGCATGGGAAGTGTCCAACCGGCAAGATCATAGGGCGGCATTCGGGGGCCTCCAGGATATTGAAACTGATCGGGATAATCCTGTTTTTCCATCAAATCCACCAAATAGGGCCGAAAAGCCTGTGCGCCATAAAAAATGACTGAACCGGCAGGGAAAATTTGCCCATTGGCTTCAAAAGGAGCCTCTGCCAGGTGCGCTTCCAATCCCCCGCGAATCAGAATATTGATTAATTCCCTTGACTCTCCACTGTCCCACTGATCCCGACTGAAGATATAGGCGAAAGCTTCCTTTTCGTTGTCGATGGCATCCCGTCCCATTTTATAAAAATTAAACAAGAAGGATTCTTTTTTGGCGGCAGCCATATCCAACAGTGCCATGGAAGATTCCAACATATAGTTTACCGCATCTCTGAAATGCGACTCTCCCCCTTGCCAGGGAAAAGGATACCATATTTCCGTTGCATCGGAGCGCTTGCCACCCACTGTTGACGGTTTTTTCGCAGGATCATAATATCGGGGAGTTGGCGTTGCATGAGCTGTCTCGGTCAAGATACCTATCATATTATGGAAATAGGGGGCCGTCCGCATCCCACCATTCCACCACATGCTGTAGCTGGTTCCCGAAATGACCCCCGGCATATCCAACATCGCGAATCGATTGGCCATAGCCGTACCGATCAAATTGACTCCAGTAGTTACTCCGGGATGTATACGTGGGTTTACCGGACTTCTGAAGGGTGGCAAAAAGATGCGTGCCCAGGCCGGAGATGTTTGGTGATGATTGTGTACAATCTGAGGATACCATACGTGGTAAAGGATATTTGTTGCGGCTTTGGTTTCCGGCATGTTGAGCATAAACCAATCGCGATTGTTGTCATGGCCGACAAACTTTTGGTAGAGGATGGGAGGATTGGTAGTTTCGTAGGGTGTTCCGAGGTTTTGTCGGTACCAATCCACGACAATGTCCACCCCGTCGGGATTAATCACCGGAACCATCACCACGATGACATTTTCACGAATTTTCTTCATCTCATCGCTCTCCTCCGCAGCAATTCTCCACGCAAGCTCGCTGGTCATTTGTGCATGAGCTTTCTCGGAAGCGTGCATCCCTCCGTCAAACCATACGACTGCCTTGCCCTCTTTGGCATATTGCCTGGCTAGAGATGCTTCAATCTTTGCCCTTCCTAATGCTTCAGAAATACTTCGATATTTCTCTTTATTCTTAAGATTCTCCGGGGAAGAAATCAACAGTAGCATGATCGGTCTGCCGGCCACTGATCTGCCAATTTCCATCATTTCAACACGATCTGTGGACTCGTCCAATTTTTGGTAGTACTCCAACATTTGATCATAATCAGCCAATTTGTAGTCATCCCCGACCCGAAATCCAAAAACATCTTCCGGGGCAGGAATTTGAGCGATCACGCCAATTGAAAAAATCAAGGCCGGTAGAAAAGAAAACAGCCTCAAAAACAGTCGGTTTTGCATGCGTTTTGTTTTTATTTCCAGAAAATAATTTGTGTGGATTAAGATAGGTCTAAGCCCTTAGATTGCAAAACCGGAGAAGATAAAATCAACTTACCAGGCTAAAGTTCTTCCTTTTGCTCCTGCAACACCCTTCTGTAATGGCTGAAAATGTTTGATTTTGATAGAAACCCTATGTATTTTCCTTCTTCCAACACCGGCAGATTCCATATTTCATTGTCGTCAAATTTTGCCATTACTACATCCATGGAATCTGTCGTTCGGGCTATAGCAGGGGGCCTGTGCATCAAATCTGCTGCACATACCTTATCATAAGATTCGGTATCGAACATGATTTCGCGCACATCATCCAGTAAAATAATTCCGTTTAAGGTACCGTCATGCTCCACCACAGGGTAAATATTGCGCTTGCTCCCGGCAATTACCCTGACAAATTCCCCCAGGGTTGTTTGGGGAGCAACGACAGCAAAATCACGCTCTACCAGGCCCTTGATTTCCATACTTTTCAGGATGGTGAGGTCTTTTTCGTGGGCCGGCACCCACAATCCCTGTTGAAAGAGTTCTTTGGTAAAAATAGAATAAGGCTCAAAATAAGACCCTATGAAGTATGAAAGGGCTGAAACCAGCATCAAAGGAACAAAAAGATTGTACCCACCGGTAATTTCGGCGATCAGAAAAATCCCTGTCAGAGGCGCTTTGAAAACACCACTTACCATTCCTGCCATCGCTACTACAATAAAATTAGAAGCATCAATATCTGCTCCAAAAACATCGTTGATGAGATGAATAAAGAGAAAACCAAGTGAAGCTCCTGTAAACATAGCTGGAGCAAAAACGCCCCCATTGCCCCCAATCGCCAGTGTGAGTGCCGTAGCCAGGGATTTGGCAAACAATATCATCGCAATAAACAGCAAAATAAACCACCAGTAATCTTTAAGTCCATAAAATGGACTGTGATCCAACAGGTCGCTGATGCGGGCCTCAAGCAAGTCGTTTACGGTGGCATACCCCTCGCCGAATAGCGGGGGGAGTAAAAAAATCAGAAATCCCAATGACAAGCCTCCCAGTAAAAAGCGATAATGCCTGTTTTCCATCGCCTCAAAACGGGTACTGATAAAATTTACCACTCTGATCAGATATACCGAAAGCAAACCACAAAGCAAGCCAAGTATGATAAAGTAAGGTATAAGACTGATATCCCAAGCCACAGAAGGGAGAAAAAATATCTTTTGATAAAACAGTACACTGGATACCAAGGTGGCCGTAACTGCAGCTATGATCAAGGGGATAAAAGAATGCAGCGCTATTTCTCTAAGTAAAACTTCGAAAGCAAAAATCACCCCCGCGATGGGTGTGTTAAAGATAGCTGCCATGCCTGCCGCTGCTCCTGAAGCCAGAAAGAGGGTTTGTTTTTTTCTACCCACCAACAACAAGCGTGCGAGATTTGCCCCTATGGCTGAACCCGTACGAATAATAGGGGCT
>JALQTV010000243.1 GCA_023268675.1 Saprospiraceae bacterium
TGGGGCACAAACCGGGACAATTGTCAGGCGGTGAGCAGCAACGTGTGGCAATGGCAAGGGCATTGATCAACAATCCTTCGGTAATATTTGCTGACGAGCCCACAGGAAACCTTGACTCCGGGAGTTCGAGTGACTTACACAAATTGCTGTTTAAATTGAGGGAAGACTTCAACCAAACTTTTGTAATTGTAACTCACAACAATGACCTGGCAGAAATGAGCGATCGGATATTATTGATGAAGGATGGTTTTTTGGTCGATGAAAATCAAAAAAAACATGTCTGAGCTGCCTTCCCCATTGCCTAAGGATCGAAAAATCGCAGCCTTGTTTCGAGAGCTTATTCAAGCCATACGGCTTTGGTTTGCTGATTTTTTCGATCTTCAACATGGCGTGGATACGGAGGGTACGCTAATCGCTATCCGAAACAATAGGAGAATGACAGGTGCCAATGCCTGGATGCTGATGTGCTCTATTTTGATTGCAAGTTTGGGGCTTGACCTCAATTCTCCTGCGGTGATCATAGGTGCCATGTTGATTTCACCTCTTATGTCACCCATATTGGGTATTGGCATGGGAGTTGCTACCAATGATAGGGAAGCACTGATTAGTTCTTTGCAACATTTCATGGTTGCCATTTTCATTTCATTGGCTACCAGTACTTTTTATTTTATGGTCACTCCTCTTGGAGAGTACACTGCAGAAATACGAGCGCGTACAGCACCTACCTTACTTGATGGTTTGGTCGCTATTTTCGGCGGTTTAGCTGGAATAATTTCAATAAGCAGAGAGGATAAGGGGAATGCATTGCCGGGAGTAGCAATAGCTACTGCTTTGATGCCTCCTTTATGTGTGACAGGTTACTTTTTGGCTAATGGCCGATGGAACCTTGCTCTGAACCCCTTTTATTTGTTTTTTCTGAACTCTTTCTTTATCGCCCTTTCAGCTTATGTAATCATACGCTTGCTTGATTTCCCTATGCGTACTCCGGTTGACCCCCTGGAAGCCAGACGTTCGAGAGTCATTTTGTATTTTTTTAGTCTGGTTGTAATTGTACCCAGTGGCAAAATCTTATACGATCTATACGAAGAAAGGCAGGAGGAATTGAGAATTGAAGCATTTATTGATAAGTATTTTGGTGACAAATCCGAGACTCGGTGCATCGACCACGAGTTGATAAAAAGGGACAGCAGCCGGCAACTGGTGTTGGAGCTACTGGGCAAAACCATCCCCAAAGATTCGATGACAAAGTATTTTGAAGCCATGCAGACCTTCGATTTGCAGGGTATATCTTTGTCTTTGATACAAGATTCGGATGTAGAGTTGGAGCAGTTAAAACGCATGGAGACAGAAATCTCTTCGCTTGGCATCCTTGCAGAACGACTCGCTACAGTCAATCAGGTGAAATCAGAGCAAGAACTCAGACTGGAAAGACTTCAATTTTTGTTGGATAGTATGATGCAATCCCAATTGCCTTTCGAAGAAATTCTGGTTGAGACGAAAATAGTTTTTCCGGACTTGCAGTCTTTTGCCTTTGCGAGAGCTGAGTTGACCGATTTTGAAAACAAGCCTTCCTTAATGCCTGTTTTTCTGGTCCAGTGGAAGCCTGGAAAAAGCCGCTATCTGCGAAGAAAAGAAGAACAAGTGCTGGCAGATTTTCTGAAAACAAGGGCACAACTTGATTCCATTAGAATTGTTCCCTTTACAGAATCACTTTTACGCTGATGTCTGTAACAACTTTACGTCTCATCCTCGGAGACCAATTAAACGAGGACCATCCCTGGTTTCGGGAAGCTCCTGATAATGGCTCATTGTACCTTATGATGGAGCTCGGCTCCGAAGTGACCTATGTGACCCATCATGTACAAAAGATCGTGGGATTCTTCCTGGCAATGCGCCAATTTGCCCGCAGTTTGGAGGAACGCGGCTTTCCCGTACACTATATCAGACTGGATGCTCCTGAAAACTTGCAGGACATAGCAGCCAATGTCAAAAAATTGGTCGAAAATCTGAAAATTGAGCGCTTCGAATACCAAATGCCGGATGAATATCGGGTGGACCGTATTTTGAAAGACCTGAGTACAGCGCTAGGCATTCCTGTGAAAGAAGTGGATACAGCACATTTTTTAAGTGAGCGCGGGGAGGTGAAGGCACTTTTTAAAGGCAAAAAGCAGTATTTGATGGAAACTTTTTACCGCTTTATGCGGAAAAAGTATGACATCTTAATGGAGCCTGACGGGAAAACCCCCTTGAGCGGACGATGGAATTATGATGCCGAGAACCGAAAAAAACTTCCTCCTGATGTTTCCATTCCTCCTATCCCTTTGCTAAGTCCCAAGAATGTGCAGGAAGTTCTCGACTGTCTCAATAAAATGGGAATAAAAACAATTGGGCATATAAATCCGGAGAATTTTATCTGGCCAGTAAACAAGGCAGAAGCCGAACTTATTCTGGACGATTTTTTACAGCAACGCCTGGTAAATTTTGGTAATTATCAGGATGCACTTACAGGGAGGGATCCTTTTTTGTTTCATTCCCGTTTGTCGTTTGCGCTTAATGCCAAAATGATACATCCTCTTTACGTGCTAAGGAGGACAGTAGCGTATTGGGAAACACATTCCCAGAACATTTCCCTTTCTCAGGTTGAAGGTTTTATTAGGCAAATATTGGGGTGGAGAGAATTTATTCGTGGGATTTACTGGGCAGAGATGCCTGATTATGCTGACTTGAATTTTTTCAACCACAAGGAGCCTCTGCCGGAATTTTATTGGACTGGTAAGACTCGTATGGCTTGTATGGCCCATGCTATAGGGCAAAGTCTGGAGCATGCCTATGCCCATCACATTCAGCGACTCATGGTTACCGGGAATTTTGCGCTATTACTCGGAGTAGATCCAAAGGAGGTGGATGCCTGGTATCTTGGAATTTACATAGATGCCCTGGAATGGGTAGAGATGCCCAATACGAGAGGAATGAGTCAGTTTGCAGATGGGGGTATTGTAGGCACAAAACCTTATGTTAGCAGTGCTAATTATATTCAAAAAATGGGGGATCACTGCAATGGTTGTTTTTACAACTCAAAAGAAAAAATTGGTCCAAGAGCATGTCCGTTCAATAGCCTTTACTGGGATTTTTATGCAAGACATCGCGAAAAATTGGAGAAAAACCCCAGGATTGGAATGATGTACAGGGTTTGGGATAAAATGAATAAGGCCGATCAGGAGGCACTATTAAGGCAAGCAGCGGCTGTAAAAGCAAGTGTTAGTTCCCTGTAAGTTTTATTCCTCTAAATATTTTTGTAGTCAATCGAATAATTTACTATTCCCAACACGCATTTAATATCTATACTCTCTAATAATTTTTTGTAAACAAACCCTCTAATATGAGCAGAATGAAAACACCAGGTATCCTTGTCATGGCTCTGCTATTACAGTTCAGCATATGGGCACAGGATGAAGTAAAATTACCTGAAGGAATGACCAAAGGTAACTCAGTGGAAGGAATGACCGAATATGAGCTGGAAAACGGGCTAAAAGTGCTCTTATTTCCAGATCCATCTAAGCCACAGATATTGGTTAATGTAACTTATTTGGTCGGTTCACGTCACGAAGGATATGGTGAGACAGGTATGGCGCACTTATTGGAACACATGGTATTCAAGGGTACGCCCGATCACCCCAATATCCCTCAAGAACTTACGGAACACGGGGCTAGACCAAACGGTACAACCTGGTTGGACAGAACAAATTACTTTGAAACTTTTTCGGCTACGGAAGAAAACCTTCGTTGGGCATTAGACATGGAGTCTGACCGCATGATCAATTCTTTTATCAAAAAAGAAGACCTCGAAAGCGAAATGACTGTGGTGCGAAATGAATTTGAATCAGGGGAAAACAGCCCTTCATCCATTTTGATGGAGCGTGTGTTGTCTTCTGCATATTTGTGGCACAACTATGGCAAAAGCACCATTGGTGCACGGGCAGATATTGAAAATGTTCCAATTGAACGCTTGCAAGCTTTCTACAAAAAATACTACCAACCTGACAACGCAGTATTGTTAATTGCTGGTAAAATTGACGAAGAAGCCACTTTGGCAATGGTTCAGGAATATTTCGGAGACATTCCCAGACCTGATCGCAAACTTTATGAAACCTACACTCGTGAGCCTATCCAGGATGGTGAGCGAAGTGTAACCCTAAAAAGGGTGGGGGAAGTACAGGTAGTTTCTGCAGGATATCACATTGCTCCTGCGGCACACCCGGATTTTCCTGCATTGGATGTACTGACAGAGGTCCTAACCAACACGCCATCAGGCAGGTTGTACAAAGCACTGGTAGAAAGTGAAAAAGCAACTTCTCAATACGGCTTTGCCTTTCCATTAAAAGAGCCCGGCTATGTTTATTTCTCTGCCGATGTTTTAAAGGATAAATCACTGGAAGAGGCAAAAACAGCGATGCTGGAAGTTTTTGACCAGCTGGCTGACACCCCTCCGACAAAAGAAGAAGTAGAAAGAGCAAAAACAAAACTCCTC
>JALQTV010000244.1 GCA_023268675.1 Saprospiraceae bacterium
AGCAGAGGAAATTTTCGAAGAGGAGCCCTTGTCTGTCAGTTCCCAGATTTCGCATGTAAAAAGAGGGTTGTCGTTCAAGAGGTAGAAATCCAGCGATCCCAGATGAAAAACCTGACAGGTATGTAATTTGGCATTGCGCTTGAAATGGAGGGTTTCCTTTAGTTGGCAGGATATGGAGAAAGAAAGATTTTGTGGCGTATCGTTGACCAGATAAATGCCAAATCGGGTGATGTCACCGATTGCATAGCCATCCGGAATAAAGACCAAAAACAAGCCTTTGTTTCCGAGGGGGTAAGTTTTTGGAATATCCTGTATTTCTTGAGTGAGAAAGGCTTGTGCTTTTTTTTCCTGTTTTGCCGGTACAATTTTGGCTTTGGCCTTGCTTGTGCCCGGAGCTTCTGCAATTCTTTCTATATCATCCTCAAATACGGGGATTTCCATGCCAGAGTCCTGTAATTGTATCCTAAGCATTCCTGTATCCAGGAATCCGGTGACAATCCCGATGCTTTTGGTATTTTTGAGCCGGACTTTGGTACCTACAGAAAGGAGCACAACAGGTTATTCTTTTGGTGAAAAATGAGCTTTATAACGCAAAATTATTCAAATAGTTGAAAACTTTGTTCTCTTCCCTGAAATGGAGGCTGGCTCAGTGGGCTGAGTATCGTTGGTGGCGATGGTACCTGCACAATAAGTCGCCGGAAGTGTATTTGAAAAATAAGGCAGCTTATTGGCAGCGCTTTCTGAAACAATGTGAGGTTAGTCCAACTGAGGATGAAAAAGTACTGGATGCCGGGTGCGGGCCCGCCGGGATTTTCATCATCTTCAACAAGCAGGCAACGGTAGCTGTCGATCCGCTACTCAATCACTACGAAAGCCTGCCTCACTTTAGTCGTAGCCAATACCCCTTGGTGCAATTCGTAGCCGAACCCTTAGAAAAGTTCCACACCAATAAGATATTCGATTGGGTTTTTTGTCTCAATGCCCTCAATCATACCCTGGATCCGCAGCTTTCGCTACAAAACATACGGAAAACCATGGCTCCGGGATCCCGGCTGGTTTTGGCTACCGATGCACACAAATATCCGCTGCTTTGTCACCTGTTTCAGTGGCTTCCCGGAGATTTTCTGCATCCGCAGCAATATTTAAAAGAAGATTACCAGAATATGCTTTTGGCCGAAGGCCTGAAGGTACAACGGGTATTCGATGCCAAAAAAGGCCTTGTATTCGATTATACGGTCTTTGTTGCTGCTGCTGAAGTATGAAAAAGTGTTTTTAATCAATGTCGAGATTCATAAGTGCACCCTGAAGTTCACTCAGGGCGTGCAAGTCTCCTGCCTTTCGGCATACAGCAATGCCCGCTTCAAACGCATGCCGGGCGGCGTGCAGGTCTCCAAGTGTTTCCTGCAGTTTTCCAAGGTGGAAATAAGTGCCGGTGTATTCCGGGTCCAGGGTTGTGAGTTGATCGTACCAATGCAGCGCTTCTTTGTAGTTGCCGGCTTTTTCGTGCTCTTTTGCTACCGCAAAAAACAAAAAAGAATCTTTCGGTTGCTCCTTTAGCAAGTCCAGTAGTTGTGTCAATCGGTTGGATGCCATTTTCTTTATTTTTGAGAACCTCAGTGAGCATATTTTGTTTAAAATATATTCCAGCGAAAATTCGCTAAAATTGGCAAATGATACAGCATAAAATAGTATATTTGTTACAATCATTGATGGGATTTGGTTTTTCCCGAAGGGAGAAGTAAAAAAGCTATTCAGCAAACTGTATAATTTACAAAAAACACAGAAGCATGAAAATACTGGTTTGTGTGAGCAAAACCCCCGATACAACCGCTAAAGTTGCCTTCAAAGATGGCAATACGGTTTATGACGAGAGTGGGGTACAATTTATCATGAATCCATATGACGAATGGTATGCCTTGGTGCGTGCAGTAGAATTGGTGGAAGCCGGAGGCGGTTCGGTTACGCTGATCAACGTAGGACCCGCAGCCAACGACACCATTATCCGCAAGGGGTTGGCCATAGGGGCAGATGAGGCAGTACGTATTGACGCCGAGCCCTCCAGCGCCTATTTTGTGGCCAGTCAGATCGCGGCCTATGCCAAGGATCAGTCATTTGACCTGATACTTTTAGGCAAGGAAACCATAGACTACAATGGTTCGGAGGTGGGTTCCATGCTGGCAGCCATGTTGGACTGCCCTTTCGTTTCTTACGCAAGTGAATTGAATGTCACCGGTACAGAGGCAAGTATAAGCCGGGAAATTGAAGGGGGCACAGAGGTGCTTTCTGCTTCCCTCCCTCTGGTTATCAGCGCAGCCAAGGGAATGGCAGAGCAGCGCATTCCAAATATGAAGGGCATCATGGGAGCAAAGCGCAAACCGCTGAATGTTGTGGCTCCTGTAGCGGTACAAGAGCGAACGCGCACAGTAGGATTCAGTCTTCCGGAAGCCAAGGGAGCTGTCAAGATGATAGATCCTGACAACATGGAAGAGCTGGTCAGACTCCTGCATGAGGAAGCCAAAGTGATTTGAAAATAATTCATCCATAATAAATCGTTTGACAATGGTATTAGTATTTGCCGAACATCAAAACGGTCCATTCAAAAAAGCAGCATTGGAAGCAGTAACATGGGGGAGCAAGGCAGCTGCCATGATGGGGACCACTTGTGCTGCAGTAGTGATCGGTACACCGGATCAGCCGGAGCAACTGGGACATTACGGAGCCAAAACCGTTTACCAGCTTAATAATGCTGAACTGAATCATTTCGATCAGAAATCATATACTGCAGCTGTAGTACAGCTTGCAAAAAAGATAGGAGCAAGTTTGCTGGTTTTTAGCCACAGTTCCATCGGAAAGTCTCTGCTTGGCAGTATTTCCGTAGTATTGGAGGCCGGTTCTGTTTCAGGTGTCAATACGCTGCCGGAACTCGACAATGGCTTTGTCGTAGGTAAAAATGTATTTTCGGGCAAAGCCCAGGCTAAAATAGCCATAGACACGGACATTAAGGTGGTTTCATTGACCGGCAATGCCCTTCAACCGGAAGTAGTAAGTCAGGATGCGGCTCTGGTAGAAGGTTTTACCGCGGATTTGCCTGCTCCTGCAGTAAAGGTTTTGGAGCAAAAAACCGTACAGGGAATCACTCCGCTGCCGGAGGCAGAACTGGTAGTTTCGGCAGGCAGGGGAGTAAAAGACCCGGCTAATTGGGGGGTAATCGAAGATTTGGCCGACGCACTGGGGGCCACTACCGCTTGCTCAAGACCAGTGGCTGATTCCGGCTGGCGTCCACACCACGAACATGTCGGACAAACAGGGATTGCCATCCGTCCAAATCTATACATCGCTATAGGCATTTCCGGAGCTATTCAGCACCTTGCTGGAGTCAATAATTCCAAAGTGATTGTCGTCATCAATAAGGATACCGAAGCACCCTTCTTCAAGGCCGCAGATTATGGGGTTGCAGGAGATCTTTTTGAGGTCGTACCAAAGTTGACAGCTGCGGTGAAGCAATTTAAAGGGCAATAAATTCCGGTACTCCGGAAAAAAACTGACAAAGCAGGTAAAAAAACAATTTGGGGCTTTACCTTAAGGTTTTATTTGTTTACCTTTGCACTTCTTAAAGTGTAATTGGATAATTAACTAATTGAAAATGGCTGTTTATCTATCAAAAGGTAAGATTGAAGAGATTTTTCAGGAACATGGTGGATCACCTGCGAATACCGGATCAACCGAAGGCCAAATCGCTCTTTTTACTTACAGAATTCAGGGGTTGTCAGAACACTTGAAATCAAATCATAAGGATCACTCTTGTCGACGTACCTTGCTGACGCTTGTTGGTAAAAGAAAGAGATTGCTCAAGTACTTGGCAAACAATGACATACAAAAGTACAGAGATCTTATCGAAAAACTTGGTATCAGAAAGTAATACCAAATAAGAGGAAGGCTGTTTATCATTACAGTCTTCCTCTTTTACTATGATTCAGGCAGTCAATTGGCTTGCCGACTATTGCGTTTATATTATAACTTATATTCATTTCCGTATCTTTCCCTGTTCGAAAACTGACCTCGCTTAGCCTGTCAACTTTCACAGTACATGCCATCAACTATTTCAGTCTAACAGGGAGCTGATTTAGAGACGTTTTACACTATCAAAAAAAAATTATGGGACAACAGATTCCAATTTCTACCTCATTCAATTTGCCGGATGGTAGAACAGTCACACTTGAAACAGGTAAATTGGCCGCCCAGGCCGATGGTTCTGCAGTACTCAGGTTAGGCAATACCATGTTGCTGGCCACGGTGGTTTCCGCTCACGAAGCCAAAGAAGGTCAAAGTTTTTTCCCTCTCTCCGTTGACTATCAGGAAAAATTCGCTGCAGTAGGTCGTATCCCAGGAAACTTTTTCAGAAGAGAAGCCAGATTATCCGATTACGAAGTATTGATTTCTCGTTTGGTAGACAGAGCTATCCGCCCACTTTTTCCTGACGGATACCTCAATGAAACACAGATTATCATCAACCTGATTTCTGCAGAT
>JALQTV010000245.1 GCA_023268675.1 Saprospiraceae bacterium
TGTAGACTTCAATAAATGGCACCTGCCCGGGACTTGGGTCAAAGAGTATTTCATTCAGGAAAAGCATCCCCCTCGTTGGTTTTCGGGGCGTACTGAAATACAAATTTTCAAATTGCTGCAGTGGTGCTCCAATGCAGTTTTGAAGGGTTGCCGCAGGGAAGAGCTCGTAAATGGTGGAAGTATCCGGAGGCATTTCGTAGTGCAACACCACTTTTTTTTCGGAGGCAAGTTCTGTCGCAAGGATCGGTAAATCGGGCGAACTATAAAAAGGAGGTCGAGACAAAAAAGTACCGGTTTCTATGGCTTGGCTAAAATCAATTTCTAAGGCTCCGTCTTCCCGCAGGTACAACATTTCCACAAAAAACAGTCTGTCCGATTGCGAAAAAGGGGAGGTCTGCCCAGGTTCGGAAGGAGTGCCACCACTTACAGATAAAGATGGTTTCCAGTTCAAGGGACAATTGCCTGTTTGGTGAATAGCTGCTTTTTCCAGCGAAACGCCCCCTTCCGGAACCTTGCTTCCATACCAACTGATATCCCAGTTGAGGGCATCAATGACGCTGCCGTTTTGCAATAGGGCGAGATAACAGCCATTGTTGGGGATAATCGGCAGATCGGGTAGGATTACCCCATTTTCCACCTTGTCGTGCACCGCTTCGCGGGAAAAAGTCAGGTATTTTTTTCCCGCAAGGGATAAATCCGGCAATCCAATGACTTTTTGATTGACTTGCAGCGCAAAGTTTTCGAGGAGTACCGTTTCGGTTTGATGGTTGAAAATTTCAAGGTATTCTGTGTTGGGCAATCCCTTTGGAGGGTTGGGATCAGCCATGATTTCAGAAAACACTATTTCTCCGGGTATTGCGAGGTAAGGTTCCCGAAAAAACAGGAGGGTATCAATGGAGGTATTGTTGCCAAAGGCATCTGCCACCTTTGGAAAGTGCAGCTTGTAGCTTCGATTGAACAAAAGGGGAGTTGACAGGTGTATTTGCAAGTAGGCGGGCTGAGAAGAGGACCATTGCAGGGCAGCAATTTCAGGGGCATCCAGAGTTGTATTGATTACAGGGGCGCTGCTCAACGGTTCGGAAAAATGCAAACCCAGCCGCAGGCTGTCTTCGGGTAGGATGGCTTCCAGGATCGGAGCTTCCCTATCCGGTATGATTCCAGTGATGGCAATGTTGTCAAATAAAATGGCATTGTTCCGGCTAATGGTGTAATGGCAGTTTAGAGAAAAATAGCCTTTGTTGCTTGTGTCAAGGGGAAAGAAGGAAGGTGCTCCGATATAACAGGTGCCATCTGGCAGACAAACCTGCAGTTGCCATTGACCGGAGTGGAAAGATACAAAAAGAGAAAGGGGGTAGGTTTCTTGAGCCAACCAGGACATTTCCAGTTTCGAAATGCTGGTATTTTGCTGCCCTTCCCGGGCAAAAAGCTCGATGAAGTCAGTTCCGCTTTGTCCGCCTATTTGGAGGTAATACCCATCGGGATTGTCTATAGTCGTTTGAGGAAGAGCGGTGTACAAACCCAGCGTGACGTGGTTGGCAGTGGAAGGATTGAAGGGGAAAACAAGGTCCAGCGACCACGACAGGGGGTGGGAAGCATCCACAAGCTGACGGCTGAAAACCCGGGCAAAATTATTGCTTTCAGGGGTAGGATCTGCCAGCAACAGTTGGTCTTCCGTATTGATGGCAAAGTTGCTCCGGTCTCCCCACCAGTTGCTGGCCGTCGCCCAGTTCATATCCGAAAAATCGACCTCCCAGGAGTCTTCAAAGTCTGAATGGCAGAAAAGTGTAGGTAAAAAGGCCAAAATAATAGTAATCATCTGTTGTATAATATTTGGAAATGGCTAATCTTTGACCAAAAATTCAGGGACTTATAATTATTAATACCCCAAAAAAGAAAAAGGTAATATGGAAGTTGCAGTAGTCGGTGTGACAGGCCTGGTTGGACAGGTGATGTTAAAAGTTTTGGAAGAAAGGAATTTTCCTGTCACAAAGTTGATACCGGTGGCCTCAGAGCGTTCGGTTGGAAGCAAGGTTGAATTTCAGGGCAAAGAATGGTCTGTGATTGGCTTGGAAGCTGCAGTAGCAGCCGCACCTGCCATCGCCCTTTTTTCTGCAGGGGCTTCTGTTTCCCGTGAATGGGCACCCAAATTCGCTGCAGCAGGTACCCATGTAATTGACAATAGTTCGGCTTGGCGAATGGATCCGGAAATTAAACTCGTAGTACCCGAAGTAAATGCCACTGCTTTGACCAAAGAAGACCGAATCATTGCAAACCCCAATTGTTCGACCATTCAAATGGTGGTAGCATTGTCGCCACTACACCAAAGATATGGTATCCAGAGGTTGGTGATCTCTACTTATCAGAGTTTTACCGGCACAGGAATGCAAGCAGTCAAACAATACGAATTGGAGAGCAAGGGCTTTGTGCCCAAACCAGAGGAAATGGCTTATCATTACCCGATTTTTGAAAATTGCCTTCCCCACTGCGATGTCTTTTTGGAAAACGATTATACCAAGGAAGAGATGAAATTGGTCAATGAGACCAGAAAAATTCTTTCTGATGACCAGATTCGCATCACGGCCACAGCCGTAAGGGTTCCTGTAAATGGCGGACATTCGGAGTCTGTGAATGTTGAACTCAAGCAGTCTTTTGATCTGGCGGAGGTAAAGCAATTGCTGGCGGAAACGCCGGGTATTTCGCTGCAGGATGATCCGGCCCGAAATCAATACCCCATGCCTCTTTTTGCTAAAAATAAGGACGAGGTTTTCGTCGGAAGAGTGAGAAGAGATGAATCTGTTGACAATGGATTGAATTTGTGGATTGTAGCGGATAATCTTCGGAAAGGAGCGGCTACCAATGCGGTGCAGATCGCAGAATACCTGCTGGCCAAAGGACTGGCGTAATGGTTTTGTAGTTGTTAAGGATCAGGTGCAATATAGAGTCAGCCTCTTTTATTTGTTGTTGAAATAAGATTTTGTTTTTTGTTGTTTTTTCGGAATTTAGAGTAAAATTCATTGGCCTTTTTTGTATTTCCGGGAAAAACTTATCGGATATTCTCAGCGCAGGAACGATAAAGTGATATTTTTGCGTTTAAAAATGAGTTTATTCATGAAGAGATGTTTGCACAATCTCAGTTCGATGGGATTGTCAGTTTCATTTCTCAGGATAGTCACCATATAATTAATGTACCTGGTTAGTCGTTCTACGAACCTTTTGTTAATGAAAATTTTACAACGTTAAGTCATGAAGAAGAAACTAGTTTTTTGGGGAACAAACAACAGTGACGAAAAAGTACTGATCGGAATGGAATTGAAACCGGAAGATAATAAGGTCATGATATTCACTTTTCCGGATTCTGTGGTTACCGAAGAGTTCAACCAGCAAATGATGAAGGATTGGAGGGATGGAAGTGAAATTACTTTCCCCGAAAATCATCAGTCTTTCGAAAAAGAGTTGGTTATGAGCGAGAGTTTGTTGCCTGAAGGCCTGAAAGTGGAAAGGGACGACCTGATTCAGCGCGCCCAGACCGAGTGGCACTTCATCGTTCTTTCTTCTAAATTATACGATTCTTATGTGAACGAGTTGAGCCAACTGGCTGATAAAATTGTTGCAGCGACTAAATTTGACAACCAGCTTTGGGATGGCTTGAAGCATTTTTGGGAAAAAGTTCAGGGCCAGGTCAATGAGCGCAACTTATTCAGAGAGCATGCTGACCAGCTAAGAGAAAAAACAAACGAATTGTTTGGGCAGCTGAAAGACATGCGTTCTAAGCTGGACGATGAATTCAAACGGCTTTCCAAAGATAACCTTGACAAATTTTTTGCAAGTTTTGCAGAGCTGGAGCAAAAACTTCAGGACGGAATGCGCCTCCAGTCTATTTTCGACGAATTGAAGGAGTTGCAAAAGAATTTCCGGAATGCTAAGTTCACACGAGATCACCGTACTAAGGTATGGGATAAGCTGGACGCTTTGTTTAAAGAGGTTAAGGAAAAACGCTTCGGTTCTTCCGGCGACAACCGCTCGGCAGTAGAGCGCATCGAAAGGCGAAAAGCGGGATTGGTTTCAGCGATAGATAAAATGCAAAAATCTATTGACAGAGACAAGGAGGAGTTGAGCTTCCAGCAAAAGAAAATTGCTTCCAGTGATGGACAGTTAGAGGCACAAATCCGACAGGCAAAGATCAAAATCATAGAAGAACGCATCCATTCCAAAGAAGAAAAACTTGGCGAAATGTTCCAGACCCAAAAGGAGCTGGACAGACGCATGGAAGTCCAGCAACAAAAAGAAAATCAAAAGGCAGAACAGGAAGCCATTGCTGAAGCTAAAAAAGAGGCTCAACAGAAAATTGCTGAAGAAATCAAGGAAAAGGCCAGCGCCAGAGTAGAAGAAGAGGAGAAACTGGAAAAGGCTGCAGAAGCTATTTTGAATAAACCGGAGCCGGAAGAAGAATAATGTCTAATCTGTTTTTGCAGGGGACCTTTGTAAGATAATTTACATTTGACATCAGATGCCTGATTAGGTGTCAT
>JALQTV010000246.1 GCA_023268675.1 Saprospiraceae bacterium
AGTCAATGGATAATCTGCCTTGATCTGCTCGTAACTTTTGCGGGCCTTCGCGGCATCTCCGTTTTTCTCATGCAACATGCCAATTTTTTTCAGGTAATACGCAGAAAGAAAATCATTGCCGCCTGCTTTTACTGCACGCTCATAATTATTCATGGCTTTACCCAAGTCGTTCAATTCAGAGTATGCATCTCCCATAGCGCCATATTTCATGATAGGAAGTACCTCTCCTTCCGGGCTAAAATCTTTAAGGAAGTCAATAGCAGCGTCGTAAGATCCCAGATGAAGATAACATATACCGGCGTAGTAAGTTGCCAAATTAGCCGCTTTTGAACCTTTGTAATTATCAATGATATCCAGGAACCCGCTGTAACCGGGTGCGGGGTTGGTAAGCGCCAAAGCAAAAGAATCGCGCTCAAACTGCAACTGAGCACGGTACATTTGCTCAACGGCTTCTTCCTGCTTAGGAGCCATATACAGATTGTTGTAAGCAAACAAACCGCCGACAATGACGACTAATGCTGCTACTCCACCTAAAATATAAGTTTGATAGTGATCCAAAAAGTTTTTGGCCTGGCCTTGAACTTCTATCAAATCCACCAATACGTCATCTGTCTTGTCTTGTTTTCTGTTACTTCTCTTAGCCATGGATAGAAACCTTAATTGATTAAATTACATAAATTGTTGCTGGTCAATTGCATCCCGAAATTTGACTCTTCGGAAAAAATCGACGCAAAATTAATAAACTTTTTGTGCAATGCTTGCACAAATATGAATTAGCGGCTTTCTTTTTAATCTGTAATGAACGGATAATCCGATTCTACATAGTTGTCTGTGAACAATTCTGACGGATCCGGGTAAGGCGATTGTTCTGCGAATTCAACTGCGCGATCGATTTCTTCCTTGATCATATTTTTAATAGCCTGGATATCCTTCTCTGTAGCATACTTTTTTGCAAGAAGTGTTTGTTCTACAACTTTTACCGGATCTTTCTCCTTGTATTCTTCCACTTCTTCCTTGGTTCGGTATTTTGCCGGATCGGATACAGAATGGCCTTTGTAGCGATACGTTCTGATCTCAAGGAAGTAAGGTCCTTTACCTGCTCGAATATGCTTGGCAGCCTTTTCGATAGCTTCGTGAACGGATTCAGGACTCATCCCGTCAACCGGTTCACTTGGCATGTCATATGCAAGCCCCAATTTGTAAATTTCTTTGATATTGCTGGTGCGCTCGACTGAAGTACCCATGGCATATCCATTGTTTTCACAAATGTACAACACGGGAAGCTTCCAATTCATGGCCATGTTGAAAGACTCGTGCAAGGCACCTTGTCGTGCTGCTCCATCCCCAAACATAGTCACACAGAGATTATCCGTACCTTTGTATTTTTCTGCAAAAGCGATTCCGGTACCGATGGGAATTTGAGCTCCTACAATCCCATTTCCACCAAAATATCTTTTCTCAGCAGAGAAAAAGTGCATAGAGCCGCCTTTTCCTTTAACGATTCCGGTTGCTTTCCCAAACAATTCTGCCATACAAGAAGCTGTATCGGCCCCTCTTCCTATAGCCGTACCATGTTGACGGTATCCGGTAACAATCGCATCGCCGGGTTTTAGAGCCGACTCCATACCGGCAGCGATGGCTTCCTGCCCTATATATACATGCAGGAATCCTCGGATTTTTTGCTGTCCATACAGCATCAATGCTCGTTCTTCGAAGCGTCTTATCCGAAGCATCATTTCATACCAACCAAGATAAGTAGCCTTATTGAACTTCTTAGTACTTGCCTTTGCTGTTTCCATATATCAGTTTTTATGGTATTTCCGTAAATTGGAACAAATAAAAGACTTTTTTTGCTCACCAAAAAATAAAATTTCCGGCATCTTTATGGATCAATAAATTTTAAACCTTGAAGTTAAACCTCTTAAAGCTCACCAATTTCAAAAATTATTCCGGAGAGGAAATCTCATTCAGCCCACAGCTCAACTATCTGGTAGGAGCCAATGGCATGGGTAAAACCAATATTTTGGATGCCATTTATTTTCTGTGCCAAGGCAAAAGTTATTTTCAATCTAATGACCGCCAGCTCATCCTTCACGGCGAAAATTTTTTAAGGGTAGAGGGGAATTTAGATCTGGCAAAAAAAACCGCACAGGTTGTCATTAAATTCCAGGCCGGAAAAAAGAAAGAAATTTCAAAAAACAAACAACCCTATCGAAAACTATCAGACTTTGTAGGCGAATTTCCTGTAGTCCTGATCGCTCCTGACGACACCTTGCTCATTCGGGAAGGCAGTGAAACCAGAAGAAAATTTATTGATAGTACCCTGTCACAATTCAATCGGGCTTATCTGGAATCCTTGATCACCTACACCAACCTTCTCAAACAGCGAAACCAACTACTGAAAACGTCCATGGAAAAGGGCGGACCAGATCCTTCCTTGCTTCAAATTTATTCAGAGCAAATGAACGCCCCTGCTCATTACATCTTTGAAGAGAGGAAAAAATTTCTGCACACTTTGTTGCCTGTTTTTCAATCCATTTACGAAGCCGTTTCGGGTGGGACCGAAAAGGTTGCCTTGAGCTATCAATCGGAGTTAGCAGAAAAAGATTTTTTAACAGGCATAAAAGCCAACCTGCAGAAAGATACTTTGCTTCAAAGAACCTGCTTCGGAATACATCGCGACGATTTTTTACTGGAACTGGAAGGTCACCCTGTCAAGCAGTTTGGGTCTCAGGGACAAGTAAAATCTTTTCTGATTGCACTCAAACTGGCACAGTACCTTTACATCAAAAATGAAAAAGACCTCCTACCCATCTTATTGCTCGATGATATCTTTGACAAACTGGATCCTTTTCGGGTAGATCGTTTGTTGCAATACATGCTGGACAATGACTTCGGACAGGTATTTCTTACGGATACCCACGAAGAACGCATTCAGCAAATCATTCACCGTCTTGGTGGAAACTACCGGGTTTTCAAAGTTACCGATGGTTCCCTAAGCCAACTTGAACTTTAAGATGAAAAAAGAACACAACCAGCATACCCTCAAAGAGGTACTGGAAGCCATGATCAAACAATACAAACTCAAAGACGGCCTGCAAGAAGCCAGAATCAAAAACTATTGGAAAGACCACATGGGCGAGTCTATCAACCGGTATACCGCTAACATTGAGATTCGCAAGCGCAAGTTATACCTGAATATAATCTCGGCCCCGCTCAAACAGGAGCTGACCATGGGAAAAGAAAAAATCAGACAGCTCCTGAATGAACAACTGGGCGAAGATTATATTCTTGAAGTCATCATACTCTAAAACCCTTACTTACCGGCGCGGATCTTTGCCAATTTCAAAGCTGCTCCGGCATCCACTATCCCGCCAGTAGTACAAAGTGCTGAAACACTCACCTCATCTGTTTCTGTTCCCGGTTTGATTACGGTGATGGATGGCTTATACACACTGGCAAGAATAATATCTCTGACTTCTTTTGCTTTCAATTTCGGAAAATAAGCCCGAATCATGGCAGCTACACCACTTACCACAGGAGCAGAAAAGCTCGTACCATCCAACCAATCATAAGTACTACCTGTATAAGTGGAATAAATGGAAACCCCAGGTGCCAACAAATCAACATGCGTAGCGCTATAGTTTGAAAAATCAGCAACCAGCGATTCATTCAATTCAGGGCCACTCGCACCCACTTCCAACCAGTTTTTAGCCTTTTTTGCCCCCAGGAACGGTGCTTTTTGGTAATGATCATTGGGAAACTGTCCTTCTGGTTTGTTTTCCTTGCCATCGTTTCCTGCACTATGAACGATCAACACATCTTTTTTCGCAGCGTATCGAACTGCCTCATCCACAACAGACTTGAGGGGTGATTCTCCTTTACCAAAACTCAGATTGATTACCCTTGCACCATTGTCTACAGCATACCGAATGGCATTGGCAACATCTTTGTCGTGTTCATCTCCATCCGGCACCGCTCTCACTGCCATAATCTCTACCTGATCGCTAATTCCATCAATGCCTATACCGTTGTTCCTAACAGCAGCAATCACACCTGCTGCATGCGTACCATGAAAAGGGTCCGGACCATGTACATCGGGATTGCCATAGCCTGTTTCTTTGGGATCGGCAGGATTGTCTCCAATCAACTCCCTGGTATTCAGCTCTGCATTGTAGTAAAACTTATACCTTGCATAGAAATATTCAAAAGACCGATAGATTTGTTTTGCCAATTCTGCGAAGTCCCAGCCTTCTGCCTCCATTACATTCACCAGAGGCCCCATGAAACGCTGGACTCCCGGGTGATTAATATTGAGGTTTTGCAACGCTTCTTTTGACAAGTCCTTTGTGCCCTTGACTGCAACTATCGTATCTATAGTTTCATTGAGTGCCCCGTAAAGCATATAATTAGACTCGTATTCTTTGACCTTTTCCTCAATTGTCTTGCCGTACTCAT
>JALQTV010000247.1 GCA_023268675.1 Saprospiraceae bacterium
GTGTTGATTTTTTAGTATTTTTTGAAATTTTTGAGGGCAGACATCGAACTTTATAGGCTTTCAACTTTTTTAAGTAATACTAAAATAGGTAGGTATGGCGCCTTCGGCAAAAAACAATACAGCTCAGGGCAGAGAAAAAGCAGGGACAACAGGTGCACAAGCTCCGGCAAATTTTACGGGACTCAAACTAAAAGCGCCTCCGAAAAAAGTAGCCGGCATCCCCGGAGTGACAACTGCACTGCGGCACCTCATGCGCTATACTCACCCCGCAGCTGCCATACGCACCCTCAACCAACTCAACCAAAAAGGTGGCCTGGATTGTCCCGGTTGTGCCTGGCCTGATCCTGACGATGATAGATCCTCACTTGGAGAATACTGCGAAAACGGTGTCAAGGCCATCTCTGAGGAAATGTCAAAAAAAGTCATCCGACGCGACTTCTTTAGCCAATACAGCGTCGCCGAAATGCAACAATGGTCGGACTTTGGAAATTGGCAAAAAAGGACGGATCGGAGAACCCATGGTTCTTCGTGAAAACGATACCCACTACCGCCCCATTTCCTGGGAAGCAGCTTTTCAATTGATCGCCGAACAACTCCATCAGTTGCAAAATCCGGATGAAGCGATATTCTATACCTCAGGAAGAACCAGCAACGAAGCAGCTTTTCTCTACCAGTTGTTTGTCCGGGCCTACGGTACCAACAACCTCCCGGATTGTTCCAACATGTGCCACGAATCCAGCGGAGTGGCCCTGAGCCAAACGCTGGGCATTGGAAAAGGGTCAGTTACCCTGAATGATTTTTATACTTCAGAACTGGTCATTGTCATTGGCCAAAATCCCGGTACCAATCACCCCCGAATGCTCAGTGCTCTGGAAAAATGTAAGGAAAACGGAGGACAAATCATTACCATCAACCCCCTGCCCGAACCCGGCCTCATGCGTTTTGTCCACCCCCAGGACCCCCTGAAAATACTCAAAGGCGGTACCGCTCTGACAGACTTGTTCCTGCAGGTAAAGGTAAACGGAGATGTACCCCTGCTAAAAGCGATCATGAAGGTGCTCGATCAGGCCGACCAGGCATCCGGTGGACAGGTTTTCGATCACGATTTCATCGCACGGAAAACCACAGATTTTGAAGAATTGATTGCCCATTTGCGGAAACTGGATTACGATGCCCTGCTCCAGGACAGTGGTATTTCTGACGTACTTGTCAGAGAAGCCGCAGATATGATCCATGACAAGAAAAAAATCATCGTCTGCTGGGCCATGGGCGTCACCCAACACGAAAATGGTGTCGACAACATCCGGGAAATCGTCAACCTGCTCCTGCTAAAAGGAAGCATTGGCAAACCAGGGGCAGGAACCTGCCCGGTCAGAGGGCATAGCAATGTTCAGGGAGACAGGACCATGGGAATCTGGGAAGCACCACCTAAAAATTTCCTCGACCGGCTCAGCCGTACTTTTAAATTTCAGGCACCGGAAAAACACGGATATGCTGTAGCTGATGCCATTAGGGCCATGTATGAAAAAAAGGCTTCTGTATTCATCGCCATGGGAGGCAATTTCCTCTCTGCTACACCGGACACCGAATATACCGCTCAGGGACTTCGAAATTGCCGCCTGACAGTACAAATATCTACCAAACTCAACCGAAGTCACCTGATTCACGGCAAGCAGGCACTTATTTTGCCCTGTTTGGGCAGAACAGACCAGGACATACAAGCCGGTGGACCCCAGTTTGTCAGTGTGGAAAACTCTAGGGGCGTCGTCCACGCATCCCGAGGCAGCATTCCCCCCTGCACGAATCAGTTGCTAAGCGAACCCGCTATTGTAGCAGGTATGGCAAAAGCCGTACTTCGCAATAAACTGAACCTTGACTGGGATGCCCTCATCGCCGATTATGACCAAATCCGCGAGCTGATAGCTCAAGTCATTCCCGGGTTCGATGACTACAATACCCGCGTTCGAAAGCCGGAAGGCTTCTACCTTCCCAACGGGCCCCGCGTAGGCAGGTTTACGACCCCCACGGGCAGAGCGCATTTCTCTGTAAACAAATACCATCGCTGGCAACTTGCCAATGACCAATACCTCATGATTACCATTAGGAGTCATGACCAGTTCAATACCACCATATATGGCCTGGATGACCGCTACCGCGGCATCTACCGGGAAAGAAGAGTCGTCCTCATGAACCCGCAGGATATCTCCGCAGCCGGACTGCAGCCAAAGCAGGTAGTCAACCTCCTCAGCACATATAATGGCATTGAAAGGCGTGCAAATAAATTTATTATTGTACCTTTCGATATCCCTAAATCATGTATTGCAACTTATTTCCCCGAGGCAAATGTGCTTGTTCCTGCCGATGTCGTCGCACATGGCAGCAAAACGCCCATTTCCAAATCTGTTATTGTTAAGATAGAAACCAACAACCAAAATACCCTGCCAACAAACTGAACAATGAAGCAAATACTATACGATAACCACGGAAGGCCCATCAATTACGTCAGACTGGCTGTCACAGATCGCTGCAACCTACGCTGTTTTTATTGCATGCCGGAAGAAGGCATTGACTATGTACCTCGCCAGGAACTGCTCAGCTATGAAGAAATGGAGCGGACCATTAGCCTGCTGGTTTCCATGGGAATAGACAAAGTCCGCATTACCGGAGGAGAACCCTTTATCAGAAAGGATATCATGCCTTTTTTGCGCAGCATAAGCAAACTAGAAGGCCTGAAAAAAATCAATATCACTACCAATGGCACCACTACACTGCCCCACCTCGAAGAGTTGTACCAACTCGGCATCCGAAGCATCAACCTGAGTCTGGATACACTCGATAAGGAAAGGTTTTTTGCTATTACCCGAAGGGATGTGTTCGATCAGGTCATGGAAACCCTCCATACCATGCTAAAAATGGGTTTTGAAACCAAGATCAATACCGTCGTCATGGACGGCAAAAATACAGATGACATCCTGCCTCTGGTCGAACTGGCCCGGGATCACAAACTGAGCGTTCGGTTTATCGAAGAAATGCCCTTCAACGGAGAAGGCCAACATTACAGCGACCTGCAATGGAACCACAAAAAAATACTGGAACACATCAAACAAGTCTATCCCAACGTAGAAAAGCTGCCGGATCCCCCCAACTCTACCAGTTATAATTACCAAATCCCCGGATTCAAAGGCACCTTCGGCATCATAGCCGCTTACAGTCGCACCTTCTGCGGCACCTGCAACCGCATACGCATCACTCCGCAGGGCATGCTCAAAACCTGTTTGTACGATGATGGTGTTTTTAATGTGAAAAATATGATGCGTGCAGGAGCAACAGACCAACAGCTGGAAACAGCCTTCCTCGAAGCACTGGGCAACCGCGCCAAAAATGGTTTCGAGGCTGAGCGCAATCGCAATTTTGGCCTCCCCGTATCAGAGTCCATGTCAACCATCGGAGGATAATACAAACAAATGATAACAGTTGAACAAGCAACAGAAAGGGTTCTGGCAACATCCAAATCCCTTTTTACTGAAGACGTAGCACTGGAAGCCGCCAGAGGACGCGTGTTGGCAGAAGATTTGCTGGCCGATCGGGATTTTCCTCCCTTCGACCGCGTGACCATGGATGGCATTGCCATTCGTTTCGAAAGTTTCGAAGCAGGATCTCGCTCTTTTCAAATAGCCGGTATCCAGGCCGCAGGAGAACCACAATTGACATTGAGCAATCTCTCAGAATGCCTGGAAGTAATGACCGGTGCCGTGCTGCCCGAAAATACCGATACCGTCATACGATATGAAGACCTGGATATTCGCGACGGCGTCGCTCACCTGCAAATCGAACAAATAAAAGCAGGACAAAATGTGCACCGACAAGGAACAGATCGCCAGACCGGAGACCTGATTATCCCCCATCCAAGAATCCTGTCGCCTGCTGAAATAGGCGTTGCAGCTACGATCGGAAAAAGCAGGATCAAAGTTTTGCGACAACCCAAAGTCGTCATCATCGCAACAGGAGATGAATTGGTCGCAGTAGATCAACAACCCCTTCCGCACCAGATCAGAATTTCCAATGCCTACCAGCTCGCCGCTGCACTGGATGGATGGCAAATCCAGGCAGACAGGCTGCACCTCCACGACGACCCCAAACAGACCAGGGAGGCACTCGCACACTGCCTCGAACACTATGATGCCATCCTTCTTAGCGGGGGAGTGTCCATGGGCAAATACGATCATGTACCTGCAGCACTCGATGAATTGGGTGTCAAAAAATCTTTTCACCGGGTGATGCAAAGGCCGGGAAAACCCTTTTGGTTTGGCGTAAGCCCGGATGGCAAACCCGTATTTGCCTTTCCCGGCAACCCCGTTTCTTCCTTCGTTGCCATTACCCGCTATTTTTTACCCTGGCTAAAACAATCCCTGGGACTCAGGCCCTTTAACGGACAAA
>JALQTV010000248.1 GCA_023268675.1 Saprospiraceae bacterium
CGGTTCCCATTTTTCTCTATTCAGGGAGCTAATTAGTCTGTCATATACTTGTTTGTCAACCGGGTTGGCACTGCCTTCTTTGGTATTGATCATGCGAAAAGACTGCATTTGCCTGGGGAAATTCTTCCCGGAGCCTGCTGTATCTTCCTGACTTTGGAAAGCCTTTAGGAAAGACCCGCTAAGGGTAAGAGTATTCATTTCCTCCCTGTCACCGTACTGGTCAAAGATTTCGTCAATAATTTTTTCGCTTGAGGGGCTTTGTGCCTGCATGCAACCTACATTTAACAAAAAAACGAAGAGCAATAATTTGTTCATAAGAGTGGGTTTATTTGTTTTCAGATATTTCTTTAGCAAATTTTGAGATGTCTTCCAGGTCGAGGTTTCCGACAAAGCTTAGAAGGACGAATTCTTCCGGACTGCCCGACAACAAGAGCAATTCCTGTACTTTATTATTTTTGTCATTGGATTTGATCAAAAACTCGGTGTTTTTCCCGCTTTTTTCCCGCACGGTCATCAGCGTTTCGTAAAGCTTGGTGTCAATCTTTTTTTTTGCTTCCGCATAAAACAACTCCGGGGTTTCATCTGTACGCAGTACGCGGAGTCCCTGAATGCCCTCAAAGTATCGGAGCAGGTCGTTTTTTTCTTTGTCTTCTTTAGATCGAAGTTCGGGTACTGCGGCGCTTTTCATCAATTCAAAAAGGCGGGAGCTTACATAGACCACACTGAACCTTTCGTCGTCAACATATTGACTGAAATAGGCGTCTATGGCATTGATGTTGGAGGTCTGGGCGCTCAGAGGGCTTTGCCAGAATAGTCCAAGGAAAAATAAGGGAAGAAGCGTTTTCATAGGATGTCTGATTTACTTGATTAGTTGATGTTCATGACCCGGGTCAGGGTTTCTAAATTTTTTGCCGCAAGGCTACTGCTTTGGGAGCTTTGATCCATGGTCTGAGCTACCTTGATGAAGGCACTTCGGGTAACTTCGAAGGCTTCTTCGGGGCTTTGTACCTCGTATTTTGACCAGTCTATACTCTCTGCAACAGGGTTGTTTTTTGCCGAAGGCTGAAATTCAATCCAGAGCAGAGTACTTATAAGGATCAGCAAGGCTGCAGCTATGGCCCGGTAGTTTCTGCGGAAAGCGGATTTGTGCTGCGGCAATACAACAAGGTCGGGCAGAGGGGGCAATGCTTTTCCGGCTTCGCCAAAATCTTGGAACAGGGGGGCATAAGGAAGCAGGGAAGGAGGGATTTCTCCCTGTCGGGAAAAGTACTCCTTTAGCTGCCGCTCTTCTTCCAGGGTGGTCGCCGCCTGAAAGTATTTGTCCAATAGTATTTTAATGGTTTCTTTTTTCATACAATTTTGCACTGCTTATTTTTTCTTTCATGTTTTGTCTGGCCCGAAACAGGTTGGTTTTGACCTGCGGTAAAGTCATGTCGAGCATGTCAGCGATTTCGCGATAACTGAGTTCTTCAATGTCGCGCAGGTGCATGACAATCCTTTGTTGTTCAGGCAGAGCAGCGATGAGTTGTTGGATATATATCAGGGTATCTTTGTTTTCTGTAAGTTGGTGGGGAGTGGGTTGTCCTTCGGATAAATCCACAGGTAAATCTGCTTGTCTGCTCTGATAGTGCTTTGATCTTTTTTTGTCGATAGACAGGTTTCGGGTCAGTTTATAACACCATGCTTCGAAATTATCCAGCGACTGCCATTCATCCCAGTTTTTCCAAACCCTGATACTGATTTCCTGCACTACATCAGCAGCTTCGTCTGCCTGTTGCAGGATGCTGAAAGAAAGGCGGTATAATTTTCCTTTCAGGGTATTGATGGTATGTTGGAAAGCTTTGTGGTTCATACTGGGATAAACACGAAAGCCGGAATAAAAAGTTACAGTATATTGGATTTTTGTTTCAAGGATCGATGAACGGTCATTTTTTGCGGTCGGGGAATGCAATAAGACCTATCTTTGTTGATGTTTTAATGGACAAATGCAGATGAAAAAAATAGACCGCCTGGTAATAAGCAGTTTCATTCCACCTTTTTTTGTGGCCTTTTGGATAGCGATCTTTGTGTTGGTCATGCAGACCTTGTGGGTGTACCTGGACGATATTGCCGGAAAGGGCCTGGGACTTTTCTTGTTGGTAGAATTGTTGGCTTATAAGTCTGTATCGCTGATTCCACTGGCATTGCCTTTGGGGATTTTGATTGCTTCGGTGATGGTGATAGGCGGATTGGCAGAGCATTATGAGTTGTCTAGTATTAAATCAGCGGGAGTGCCTTTGCTACGGACTATGCGGAGCTTGCTTTTTTTTGGATTGCTGGCAGCTTCGTTTTCCTATTATTGTTCGGCTACTCTGATTCCCGTATCGAATCTCAAATTTGGTTCCCGTATGTGGGACATTCAGCGGCAGAAGCCGGCACTCAGGCTGGATGAGGGAACCTTCAACGACGATTTTGATGGCTATACCATTCATATTGGAAAGAAAAAAGCTGATGGAAGGGGGATAGAAAACATATTGATTTACGATCAAAGTGAGGCAAATCAAGGGCGTATGATGCAGATTTCTGCAGAAAAAGGGGAGATGTATGCCAGTTCGGACGGACAGTATTTCATCATGGAGCTGTACAACGGTCATCAGTACATGGAGTCAAGACCCGGAGGTAGTAGTAAAAAACAATATCCTTTTATCCGGAGTAATTTTGAAAAATGGACTAAAGTATTCGACCTGGGGGAGTTCAACCTGAAACGCACCAACGAGGAATTGTTCAAGCAAAACCGCAGCATGCTTGGGATCAAACAGCTCAAGATAGTGGCTGATTCTCTGGGGGTAAATATTGAGGAGCGAAGGGAAAGTATGGAGGAAAGTTTCTCCAATTATTTTCATCCACTGGCTTATCCGGATACATCGCGGGAGGAGAATAGCGAAGCACAAGAGGACGCACTGGCAGCTCGTTCTCCGGAATCTTACAACGGAGGAAATTTGCAAGCAAGTGTGACGATTAATTCTGAAGAGGCTGAGGCACCTGTGGCGCCCAGGCCATTCAGGAAAAATCCACGTCCGGATAATTATCTCAGGTCACCTGTCCTCCCTCAGGTGATAGACAAGCCACTCAGCGAATACGATAGTTTTGTAGAAACCTTTGAAGAAAAAGAGCGTGTAGGATTGGTAGGTCGTGCCAAGTCTTTTTCCCGCAGTGTTTTTGGGCAGGCAGAGGGAGCCATTCGGGTGATCGATGGATTGGAAGAGAACCGGGTGAAGCATATTTACGACTTGCATACCAAGTACAGTATGGCTTTGGTATGTATTATATTTATGCTTATCGGAGCTCCTATGGGGGCTATCGTCCGGAAGGGGGGCTTTGGTCTTCCGATTCTCGTATCTATTGTATTTTTCATTGTTTTTGTGGTGTTGACTATTTTTTGCAGGAAAATAGCGGAGAGTCTGATCATACCTGCTGCTTTGGCAGCCTGGATGCCAAGTATTGTTCTTTTCCCTATTGGGATTTATCTGACGAAAAAAGCCATGGATGATTCCAGGTTTGATGGAATATCTACCTTCTTTAAAAAGATAGCCGGACTTTTTGCCCTCCTGAAAAAGAGGGTGGAAAAGCAGCCGGTATAAAATTCCCCCTATGATTCGAAGCAATTTCAGGCAGTTGCTCGCTGTCTTACGGTCATTTCCGGTGTTTTTTGGAATCAATCTCTTGTTTTTGTTATTGGCTGCCGGCTTTTTATTGCTCAATGAAAAGGGAGCTATGATATTGTATTTCAACAGTGGTCGCGAGGAGTTTTGGAATGCTTTTTTCATGTATGGCACCATGCTTGGGGAAGCCTATATGTATATTTTGGGAATGATCGTTCTGTTGTTTGTAAGCTATAGGATGGTGTTGGCCATTCCCTTGCTGGGATTGATGGTCACCCTAGCCAGTTTTGTATTGAAAAAAGTCTTTTCGCACCCTCGTCCCGGGGCCTATTTTACGGAAATGGGCCGATTTGAAGAACTTTCTCTGATAGCGGGAGTAAAGATGTATATGGGGAGCAACAGTTTTCCTTCCGGGCACACCATGTCTGCCTTTGCGCTGTTTACTTTTTTGATGTTAGCACTGGAGAAGAGAGGAGGGCTGTGGTTAGAATTTATTTTTGCTGCAATGGCAATCATTGTGGGGATTTCCAGAATCTACCTGATGCATCATTTTCTGGAAGATGTATTTCTGGGGGCTATTGTGGGTATGTTGATTGGGGGAGTGTGGTATTATCGAGTGGCAAAGAAATTGCCTGTGGAAGGAAGGTTGCGGTTGTAAAACTCCTTTATTGGAGTTTTACAACCGCAAACGATCTTAATTTTTAGCGATTTCGCCGGATTTGATTTTATTCATATAGTCGTTAAACGCTCGTTTAACGTTTGGTAGCAGGAAGTACAAACCAAGTAC
>JALQTV010000249.1 GCA_023268675.1 Saprospiraceae bacterium
AAATGCCTTTTCTTATTTATTAAACGTGTCTGCCATGCTGAAAGAATTCAGAGCTTTCCTGTTGCGGGGCAATGTATTGGATCTGGCAGTTGCCGTTATCATCGGCGCTGCCTTCGGTTCTATCGTTTCTTCCCTTACCAACGACGTACTCATGCCGGTTATCGGTTTGCTTACCAGCGATATTGATTTTACCAGTCTTGCCCTGACCCTGAAAGAGGCAGTGGTGGATGACAATGGCGAAATTATCAAGACTGCTGTGGAGATCCGCTACGGTAAATTCATTCAGACCATCCTTGATTTCATCATCATTGGCTTTGTCATTTTTATGATTTTGCGCAGCTACCGCAAAATTGAAGAAAGGACCAAACAGCAGGAGGAACAAAAACCTGCACCAGCTCCCGGACCGACTACGGAATCTCTGTTGGCAGAGATCCGGGACCTGCTCAAAGAAAACCCCAGATCGTAAATTTATCTTTTCATGCGCTATACCCCTGACCAACAACGGGCATTTTACGAACAGTCCAAGGCATTGTTAGATGCGAAAAGTTCGCTGAGCCAACAGCCGCCACAGGAGCGGATGGCATTGCTCAAAACTTTGCTGGTGTACCACGAATGGCGCTATTACATCCGGCACGATCCGGTGATCAGTGACTTTGAATACGATCAGTTGTACAAGCAGTTGGAACGTCTGGAAAACGAGCACCCGGACTGGGTCAGTTCTGACTCGCCTACCCGGCGGGTATCGGTGGATCTGACAACCGATTTCCCTGAGGTAGCCCACCTGGTGCCCATGCTTTCTTTGGCGAACTCCTACAACGAGGAGGATTTGAAAGATTTTGACCAGCAGGTCAGAAAATTTGCAGGACTGGAAGCAGATGCCCCCCTTGACTATGTGGTAGAACCCAAATTTGATGGGGGAAGCATCGCTCTGGTTTACGAAAGTGATCTGTTGGTCAGAGCAGCCACCCGCGGCAACGGTACGAGGGGAGAAGACATCACCAACAATGCCCGGGTACTCAGGTCCCTTCCCTTGAGGGCTGCTTTTTCTGATTATGGCATTGCACGGGTAGAACTACGAGGAGAGGTACTGATCCGAAAGGATAATTTTCAAAAGATCAACCAGGCACGTGAATCGGAAGGCTTGCCCCTTTTTGCCAACGCCCGGAATACTGCTTCGGGTGGTTTGCGCATGAAAGATCCCCGGGATCTCGAAAAACGGGGTTTGGAGGCTTTTGTGTATCAGTTGGGCTATGCAGAAGATGCGGAAGGAAACGAGATCGACTTATTCCCAACGCACGAGGAACGCATTGCTTTGTTGGGCAAACTGGGATTCAAAATTCCGGACAAAGAACATAAGGTCTGCGAGACCATAGCCGAGGCTACCCGCTTTTGCCACGAGTGGGAAGAAAAGCGGGAGGGGTATCCTTACGAAATTGACGGCATGGTGCTCAAGGTCAATAGTCTTGATATACAACAACGCATCGGTGCTACCAGTCATCACCCCCGATGGGCGATTGCCTTTAAATTCAAGGCGAGACAGGCCAGTACCCGCTTGTTGGAAGTGGAATACCAGGTAGGTAAGATTGGTTCTATCACGCCGGTGGCGAAAGTGGCGCCTGTGCAATTGGCCGGAGTGACCATCTCTTCGATTTCTCTGCACAACGAAGATTTCATCCGGCAAAAAGACCTGCATCTGGGCGATACGGTACTCATTGAAAGGGCGGGGGATGTCATTCCATACATTGTAAAAGCTTTGCCTGAACTTCGAAAAGGCACAGAAACACCCATTGCTTTCCCTAAAGAATGCCCGGTGAACGATACCGACACACCCGTCGCACTGGTGAGAGTAGAAGGCGAAGCAGCCTGGCGTTGCCCGACTTGTGTCTGTGGAGCCCAGGATCTTCAGCGCATGATTTTCCATGTTTCCAAAGATGCCATGGACATTGACGGCCTTGGAAAAAGTATGATCGAGCGGTTTTTTGAATTGGGTTGGCTCCGTTCTATTGCAGATATTTATAGACTGGACTACGACAAAATAGCGCAACTCGAGGGATTTGGAGAAAAGTCGGCTGCCAATCTGCAAAAATCCATCGAAAAAGCCAGGCAGAATCCCATATCCAGGTTGCTGCACAGCCTTAGCATCCACCATTTGGGCAAGAAGGCCTCCCAGCTCATTGCAGCAAGGATCAATCATGTGCTGGATCTGCAAAACTGGAGTCTGGAAGATTATACAGACATCAAAGATATAGGTCCTATAGTAGCCGAAAACGTACAGGCATTTTTTCGGCAGCCTGAGAACATCCGTTTGCTGGAAAGCATGGAAGCCCTGGGGGTTAATATGACGCGCACGGAAGAGGATGAACTTCCTGAATTGAATGAATCCGGGCCTCTGTTTGGAAAATCTATCTTATTTACGGGGACCTTACAAAATGTGGACCGGAAAGAAGCTCAGAAACTGGCTCAGCAAGCGGGGGCAAAAAACCTCAGTGCGGTAAGTTCCAAACTTGATATCCTGGTGGCCGGTGAAAAAGCAGGCTCTAAACTCACCAAGGCACAGGCTTTGGGGACGGTGCAAATTATGACGGAAGAGGAATTTCTGGAGTTGGTACGATGATAGGGGTAATTCCGGGTAGTTTCAAATTGAAAGCCACCCGGAATATGGAGAAGAGTATTTTATTGATCTGTTCCTACGCCTTCAGGTAAAGGTTTTCTTGGAAGTTTCTCATCTCTTTGAGAGGTCTGCCAGACAAAGCTGGCTACAATCACAGCCATTTGTTTCAAATCGTCTGCCACCAGGTGGTCCCAGTTGTCCATATTGGAGTGGTGGGTACGGGTGGAGTAGGCCATGGGGTCTTGGATAAACTGGAATCCCGGGATGCCGACTGCGTCGAAAGCCAGGTGATCTGTACCGCCTGTGTTGGAAAGGGTAAGCGTACTTGCTCCCAGATCCTTGAAAGGTTCCAGCCATTCGCGGAAGATAGGAGCTACAGATGGATTCCCCTGCATGTAAACGCCTCTGATTTTTCCTGTACCATTGTCGATATTGTAATAAGCAGACACTTTTTCATTCCCTGGTTTGAGGGATTGTAAGTTGCCGCGTTCATCGGTGTTGGCAAAATGTTCGCGAACATAAGCTCTGGAGCCGTATAGTCCTTGTTCTTCCCCTGTCCACAGGGCAATTCTCAGCGTTCTACGGGGTTGGATGCCGGTAGCTTTAATGGTTTCTACCAGAATGCGTGCAGCTTCCATCATGACGGATGAGCCTGCGCCGTTGTCGGTAGCACCGGTAGCGGCATGCCAGGAATCGAAGTGTGCTCCAAACATCACGACTTCATCTTTCAGGTCGGTACCTGGTATTTCTGCGATGATGTTGTTTTGCATGCCATCCGGATTGGTATAGCGGGCTTTGATTTCCATGGCGAGTTCTACCTTAATTCCTTTTTGCAGCATGCGGAACATGCGGTTGTAATGTTCTATGCTTACAGTTGCCTGAGGAACTACCTTTGCATCGGGATTTTGCGGGCGACCTTCGGCGACACTGGTTCCGGAAACAAAAACAGTTCCCACATCACCTTTACCGGCTCTGTCTAAAACTGCTGCGGGTTGTTCTTCCCAGAAGAAATCCCACAATGCTTTGCGGAAGTTGGCACCGCTGCCGCGATACCCTCTGAAGCTGCGGGGAGTAGGAGCTGGAGCGTTGGCCATTTCGAGCAGTTCGCTGTCGCTAAAACGACGGGCATGGCCGTCAAAGTTTTCGTTTACAGCTCGGATGGTATCCAGTAAGACAAACTTGCCTTTGAGTTGTCCGCGGTACTTTTCCAGCTGCTCAGCGTTGTTGGCTTGCAAGTACACGACTTCTCCACGGACAGTTCCATCGGTGGAAGGTGACCAGGCACGGGGATAGGCGAGTACGGGGAAGTAATTGGGAGCCACCGCGTGCATTTCAAAGTGCTCGAGTTCCCATCCGCGGCCAAAAGGGCCCCATTCTTCCATGTGTACATTTTGGAGTCCCATTTCTTTTAATTGTCCGGCAGCCCATTCGCTGGCTTTGTCCAGCATATCGGAGCCTGTCAGGCGGGGACCGTACACGTCGGTTATCCAGCTGGCAATGTCCATTACCTGACTTTTTTCCATGCCTTCCATGCGGATGTATTCCAATGGATCGCTTGCCTCCTGAGCTTTTAGGTTCAGGGACATCAGGGCCAATGCAGCCCATAAAATCACGATTCGTTTCATAATCGATTAGTTAATTAGAGATTTGAGATAATTACTTTTTAATCCTGATCCAGTGCATCGGCTACTCTGTCGAGGATAGCCCCAAATCTCTGCTCAAACTCTTCTTTAGAAACATCTGTTACCATAAGGACACTGGCCTCTTGAGCCAGCTCCTTTAGAACTTTACCTGACTCAAAGGTTTCACTTC
>JALQTV010000024.1 GCA_023268675.1 Saprospiraceae bacterium
TGAAAAAGTCGGGTTATGGGAGAGCGAAGCATTTATTTTTATATTCTTTTACTGCTGTTGGGGCTGGGAGTTTTGCAAGGTCTGCTGGCGGGTATTGTCTTTTTGCTACGCCGAAGGGGTGGGAGAATTGCCAATGTTTGTTACGGTTTGTTGTTGACAACATTTAGCCTGACGCTGTTGCACAATATTTTTGTTTTACTCGACTGGGATGCTTACCTCAGTTGGCCTCTTTATTTTACCCTCTCGTTTCCTGCTTTGTTATTTTATTATGTCAAATTCAATTTGTATCCCCGGTATCGGTTTCGGTTGACGGACAGCAAGCACTTTGTGTTGCCGATTGGGCAGTTTGTATTTTTTATGTATGTTTTTTCGAATCCTGTAATCGCCGAGGGGGGCTTGCAGCGTCATTTTTACAATCCTTTCTATGGGGCTATGGAGCAGTTGTTGTACCTCAGTACTTTCTTTTTCTATTTGTATTCTGCCCGCAAGTACATCCAATTCAAGTCTTCTCATTATCGCAAGGAAGAAGAATTGAGGGTGGTATCCTATATGAAGATGTTGGTATATACGTTTAGCTTATTGTTTGTGGTGCATACCATTTTCGTCATAACGGACTTTATCAGCTATGAATTTTTCCAGGTCAACTTGCGTAGTTTGAAGCTTTTTGCCGGTCTTGGGGCATTTTCTTTTGCTGCGCTGATTTTCTGGTTGGGCATTTACGGCACCCAGGTGTTGATCTGGGGGAAGCAAGCTTTTGAGCAGGAGTAGGTGTTTTGGCTACTTTTTGCTTTTGAAGTCACCGTTTTTCCAGGAATCAAAGAATTTTTTCCAGGCAACCGGATTAAAGATATTCATAGGTGGTTGTTGGCCTATGTAATAGAAATTACCGGTTTGTCGCCTGAGATAGTAATCTGCATTTTCATTGCCATCGTAGCGAACTTCCGAGCGCATACGAGTAAGGGTTTCTTCTGCCAGGTTGCGTTGAGCCCGCATTTGAAGTTCGGGTGTGACATCCATAGCCAGAAATTCCAGTTTGAAGTGCTCTCGGCTTGGCCAGGGGAATACGACTGTTTCGGGAAGGTTGACAACATCCTGAGTCATCAATTGAACCAGTGAGTAGCGGTCATCTTCCAGGTCTTCCGGTATTTTGTACTCTACGGTTTTGTATCCTATGGCAGAAAAAACGATCACATCTCCCCTTTCTACAACGATTGAGAAGAACCCTTTGAAGTCGGAATAAGTTCCTCTGTATTTGTCCTTGACAAGGATATTGGTGTAAGGAACGGGGAAAAGTTCATCGGTAGTACCATCGAGTACCATACCTGAGAATTGAATGGCGCCTTTGTTTACTTCCTGGCTAAAAACAGCGGAAGTTAAAAACAAAAAGAAGCCTAAAAAGAGAAGTGATCTGGTTGCCATAGCTAAACTTGAGTTGTGCCAAAATAAGGAATTGTACCGAATAAGGTACATAATATAAGACCAACAAAAGGAATAAAAAGTTTGTCCGGGCAAATTAATTCGTAAAATTTGCCCGGATCTTTTGCTTTGAGCGGAGGGTAAATTATGCTATTTTCTGATTCAGGGTAATGGAAAGCACTTCTTCCATACGTTTGACATAGTGAAATTTAAGTCCCTTGATATAATCCGGGTTGATTTCCAGAACGTCTTTTTCGTTTTCGCTGCAAAGCAGGATTTCTTTCATACCGGCTCTTTTGGCTGCTAGTATTTTCTCTTTGATTCCGCCTACAGGTAGTACTTTCCCGCGTAGGGTGATTTCACCGGTCATGGCCAGGTAAGGTCGGATCGGTTTTTCCAGCAAGGCGGAAGCCAGGCAGCTGAGCATGGTTACACCTGCTGAGGGACCGTCTTTGGGGATGGCTCCTTCTGGTACATGCAGGTGAACATCTACTTCTTCGAACTTTTTGGGATCGATTCCCAGCTTGCTGCTATGTGCTTTGATGTAAGTTAGAGCGGTTGCAGCGGATTCTTTCATTACATCGCCCAGGTTTCCGGTCAGGGTAAGTTTGCCTTTTCCTGGAACAAGTTGGCATTCGGTAAACAGGATTTCTCCTCCTACAGAAGTCCAGGCCAGGCCTACCGCCACACCGGGGTAAGGTGTTTCCTGATACATATCTTTGGAAAATCGGGCAGGACCGAGCATTTCTTTTAGATCTTCCGGGCTTACTTTTACATCATAGGGTTCTTCCATAGCCACTTTCTTCGCAATGTGGCGCATGACCCCGGCAATTTGTCGGTCGAGAGAACGAACTCCGGATTCGCGGGTATATTGAGCAATGATTTGCTGAATGATGGCCGGACTTAGTTTGACCTGGTTTTTATCCAGGCCATGTGCTTCCAACTGTTGGGGAATGAGATGTCGTTTGACTATCTCTACTTTTTCTTCTATTGAGTAGCCACTGACTTCGATGATCTCCATGCGATCGAGCAATGCCGGTTGTATAGTGGACAAGGAATTGGCGGTAGCGATGAAGAGTACCTTTGAAAGGTCGTATTCCAGTTCCAGGTAATTGTCATGGAAACTGGTATTCTGTTCGGGGTCCAGTACTTCGAGCAGTGCAGAAGACGGGTCGCCGCGAAAATCTTTGCCAACCTTGTCTATTTCATCCAGTATAAAGACAGGATTTCCGGAAGCTGCTTTTTTCAGCGACTGAATGATCCGACCGGGCATGGCACCGATATAAGTTTTTCTGTGGCCTCTTATTTCGGATTCGTCGTGCAGACCACCCAGGGACATTCGGATAAAGTGGCGGTTGAGGGCACGGGCGATAGACTTGCCCAAAGAGGTTTTACCCACACCCGGAGGCCCTGCCAGGCAAATGATAGGAGCTTTCATATCCCCTTTCAACTTCAATACTGCCAGGTGTTCCAGAATGCGCTCTTTTACCTTTTCAAGACCGAAATGATCCTGATCCAGTACTTTTTTTACCTTTTTGAGGTTGAAATTGTCCTTGGTAAAGGTTTGCCAGGGCAGATCAAGCAGCAATTCCAGGTAATTGAGTTGTACTGAATACTCCGCCATTTGCGGATTGATACGCCGGATTTTAGTGATTTCCCTGTGGAAAGTTTCACTGACAGCTTCCGGCCATTTTTTATCTTTAGCCCTTTCGAGCAAGGCATTGATTTCCTCTTCCTGGGGGTTCTGACCCAGTTCTTCCTGAATGGTTTTCAGTTGTTGGCTGAGGTAATAATCCCTTTGTTGTTTTTCGATGTCTCCACGGACTTTAACGTCAATTTGTTCTTTCAGTTCCAGCAACTGAAGTTCGCTGTTCATGTGCTGGAGGATGAGATTTGCTTTTTCGCTCAGGTCGTTGATTTCCAGTATCTTTTGTTTGACCTGAATTTTGGTTCCCAGGTTGGATGCGATGAAATTGAGCAGAAAGCTCGGATTATTGATGTTTTTTAGCATCGTCATTGCCTCGGAAGGAATGTGTGGAGAAAGCTCTATGATTTCTTTGGCCAGATCCATCACTGAGGAGATCTGCGCTTCGAATTCCAGGTTGTTTTTTACTTTCAGGTATTCCAGGATACTGATCTGACCTTCCAGGTATGGATCTTCCTGGGTGAGTTGTTGCAACGCAAAGCGCGTTTTGCCCTGAAGAATGGCAGTAGTTGTGCCATCGGGCATTCTGAGTAGTTTAAGGATTTTAGCTAATGTGCCTACTCTAAACAAATCTTCCTGTCCTGGATCTTCCTCGTTGGTATCTTTCTGCGATAGTACTCCGATGATTTCTCCCTGTTTGAAAGCTTTGTTGATTGCTTTGATTGATTTATCGCGTCCCACGGTAATGGGAATGACTATACCGGGGAAGAGTACAGTATTTTTCAGTGCAAGTATGGGTAGTGTTGTTGGAAACTTATCCGATTCATAAGATTCATCTTCATCATCCACGGAAATGAGGGGCATAAATTCGTTCTCCTCGTCGAAGCCCGTTTGGGCAAAAAATTCATCAAACATATCCCTGTCTTGATTCATGGTAATTGGGTGCTAATCCATTTGTTCAATGGATAACGAGATCAACTTTCATGCCATTGCGGTATGCCGGTTGATCTCGGTAAAAATACCATAAAAAACCTACAAAAACTGACAAATAGTCAGAAGCAGGCGAAAACTGGCATATTAAATCCTAACAATTAAAAAACTGTTGGAAATTATGTCAGTGCTTCTGCCAGTGGAAGTTTTTCAAGAGTGTCATCTTTTTCCACTTTTAGATTTTCTATGATAAATTCCTGTCTGTCGGGAGTATTTTTACCCATGAAGTAAGAAAGCACCTGGTCGATATCTGTTTCTTTTTGAAGGATAACAGGTTCGAGTTTGATGTTTTCTCCGATAAAGTCGCCGAATTCATCTGGCGAAATCTCGCCGAGTCCCTTGAATCGGGTGATTTCGGGTTTTCCCTTCAGTTTTTTGATTGCTTCCTGTTTTTCTGTCTCCGAATAGCAATAAAAAGTTTTCTGTTTGTCTCTCACCCTGAACAAGGGGGTCTCCAGGATATAGAGGTGTCCGTTTCGGACGAGGTCAGGAAAGAATTGCAGGAAGAAAGTCAGGAGGAGCAATCGAATATGCATTCCATCCACGTCTGCATCGGTTGCAACAACGATCTGATTGTATCTCAAAAATTCGATGCCATCTTCGATGTTAAGGGCATGTTGGAGGAGATTGAACTCTTCGTTTTCATAAACCACTTTTTTGGTCAACCCATAGCAGTTGAGTGGTTTTCCCCGGAGGCTGAATACCGCCTGGGTTTGTACGTCCCGTGCTTTGGTAATAGAACCACTGGCGGAATCTCCCTCGGTGATGAACAAGGTGGTGGCTTTGAGCAGTTCCTGATCCGTTTTTTTACCGCTTTGGTTGAAATGTACCTTGCAATCGCGCAACTTTTTGTTGTGCAGATTGGCTTTTTTAGCTCTTTGATTTGCCAGTTTTTTGATACCGGCGATTTCGGTGCGTTCTCGCTCTGATTGCTGGATGCGCTTGAGGATAGCTTCAGCTGTTTGGGGATTTTTATGAAGGAAATTGTCGAGTTTTTCTTTGACAAAGTCCAGCATAAAACTTCTCACGGAAGGTCCCTGGGGGCCCATTTCGGTAGAACCCAGTTTGGTTTTGGTCTGCGATTCGAAGATAGGTTCTTCTACCCGCACACTGACGGCTGCTATGATAGAAGCGCGCACGTCTCTGGGGTCGAAATTTTTATTAAAGTGCGTTCTGACGGTCTGTACAATGGCCTCTTTGAAAGCAGCCAGGTGGGTACCGCCCTGGGTAGTATTCTGGCCGTTGACAAATGAGTGGTATTGTTCGCCATACTGACTTCCATGGCTGAAGGCAATTTCTATATCGGTTCCACTCAGGTGGATGATTGGATACCTTAGGTTTTCCGGAGGATTTTTGTCTTCGAGGAGATCCAGAAGACCGTTTTTGGAATAGAAAAGCTGACCGTTGAAAAGTATTTTCAGTCCGGGGTTCAGGTAGGCATAATTCCACAGCTGATTTTCCAGGAATTCATTGCGGAACCTGAATTTTTTGAAAACTTCGTGATCAGGCCGGAAGATAATGGTGGTACCGTTGGGTTCATCCGTGCCGGCTTCCTTGTAATCGTTGGTGAGGAGCCCCTTCGCAAATTCAGCAACTTTGGTTTTTCCATCTCTGCAGGATTGCACTTTAAAATAATCAGAAAGCGCATTCACTGCTTTGGTACCCACTCCATTTAGTCCGACAGACTTTTTGAAGGCTTTTGAGTCGTATTTCCCTCCGGTATTGATGCGGGAGACACATTCAATCACTTTGCCAAGCGGAATGCCCCGCCCAAAATCCCGGACCAGGACTTCTCCCTCGGTGATATCTATTTGTATTTGGCGGCCGAAGCCCATTACATATTCATCAATGGCATTATCTATCACCTCTTTGAGCAGAACATAAATACCGTCGTCGGCAGACGAACCATCACCCAGTTTGCCAATGTACATACCCGGGCGCATGCGGATGTGTTCCCGCCAATCGAGTGATTTGATGTCTTCTTCGGAATAATTTACAGGATTCATATTGTTGTACTTTGGAGGAAATATTCAAACTGTGTGCCTTTCCGGAAGCTATCTCAATTGTTTTTGAGATAGCTTCTGGCATTTCGTAAAGATACAAAATGTTTGATTTTTGGCGCAGCCAAAATTATTGTTTTTGGATAAAGGCGTTTTGGGGCCACCTGGAATATTGTTTTTACTCCGGGAGATAATTTTGAGACAGCTTCTTATCTCTGCTTATATTCATTTTCTAAATTTGGATATAAAAACAAAGCGAAAATGCAACGAAGAACCTTTCATTCTTATTTTGCGATGGGTCTGGGCAGCTTATTTTTTGGCGTCAGCCGGCCCCCCGCCCCTACTTCCCTGATCAAACCAAGGCGTTTGGCTAAGGGAGATGTCATTGGTTTGATTACTCCGGGAAGTTATATCAGTGATGAATCCCTCGAGAAAGCGGTCAGCAACCTGGAATCTCTGGGTTTTGTCGTAAAGATGGGCAAGCATATCCGGGCAAAACATGGATTTGTTGCCGGGACGGATGCACAGCGTCTGGAAGACTTGCACAGCATGTTTGGCGATAGTGAAGTTGCGGGAGTTTGGTGTGCGAGGGGAGGATATGGTTGCAGCCGCCTGTTGCCGGCTTTGGACTATGAATTGATAAGGAAGCACCCCAAGGTATTGATTGGGTACAGTGACATTACTGCTTTGATTCAGGCAATTCATTTGCGAACTGGCCTGATAGCTTTTCACGGACCGGTTGCTTCTTCTGATATGACAGCATACACGGAGCAGCACTTTGTGGAAGTAGTGATGGAGGGTCGCTCGCCCTTGGTCATTACTCCTCCTGATGCCAGTGATTCTGCGGAAGCCTACCAGCCTTATGTACTGAAAGGAGGGCGAAAAAGAGGTCGATTGGCGGGTGGGAACCTTTCCTTACTGGCGGCACTTGCCGGTACGCCATTTGCACTGGATGCTTCGGAAAAAATTGTTTTCATAGAAGAAATCGGTGAGGAACCTTATCGGGTTGACCGTATGCTTACGCAATTGCAGCAATCAGCAGCGCTGGATAAAGCTGCAGGATTGGCTTTGGGTGTTTTTGAAGATTGTGAAGCCGCAAACCCTGACAACAGTCTTGATTTACGCGCTACGTTGGAGGGCCAAACATTGGATTTTAACCTGCCGACAGATTACGGACATGCCATAGGTCATATTTCCAATCAGTGCACGCTTCCTGTAGGCGTGATGGCTGAATTAGATGCTGATCAACATCAAATTACCCTGCTTGAAGCAGGTGTAGCGTAAGAACCCATCATGACAAAAGATATTTTTTATACTCACTCTTTGCCCGGAAGGCATATTGATATTGCTTCGGAGGGGCGTTTTTTATATTTCAGCGGACCGGCTTATCTGGGTATTTCAAAAAATGCTGATTTTTTATCAGCCTTGACCGAAGGCATACAGCGTTTTGGCAGTCACTTTGGCGGTTCCCGCCGCTCCAACATTCAGTTTGGGCTCATAGATGAGGCAGAAGCTTTTCTTGCCGGCAAAGCCGGGGTTGACAGAGCGCTTACCATGTCTTCGGGGTCTCTGGCAGGTCAGATGATCAGCCATTATTTTGAGAGCAAGGGGAAATTACTGTTGGCTCCGGGAACCCATCCGGCACTTTGGACACCAGCCAACCGGCCTCGTAGCGGGGATTACGGCGAATGGGTGTCGCAATTACCGGTGCAAATGGAGAGCAATGACAGGCCGGTAGCTTTATTGCTCAACTCGCTGGACCCTTTATTTGCCAGGAGCTATGATCTTGAATGGATGGGGGATTTTCTGGACAACTACCCAGAAATTACGATTATCATTGACGACTCCCATGGTTGGGGAGTGATGGGAGAGGGGGGCAGGAGTGCCTGGGAAAGTGTTCCGTTACGGCATTACAGCAGGGTAGTGGTATTAAGTTCGTTGGGCAAGGCTTATGGTATGCCGGGAGGATTGGTGACCGGTGCTTCGGAAGTATTGCAGGATATTTACGACAGTCCTTTTTTCGGAGGTGCTTCTCCCATGTCTTTGGCTTATTTCTTTGCCCTTTTACAATGCAGGGACCTTTTTTCCAGAGAGCTTGAAGTGCTACGAGCTCGTATTTCGTTGATGGAAAAGTCTTCCCTGGTAGCAAAACTTTTTACACATATCCCCGGGCATCCTGTTTTTTATACAGTTTTTGAGGATTTGGCAGCTTATTTGCATAAATCAGGTTTACTTATTTCAAGTTTCCGCTATCCAGGTCCCCGGGATCCTTTGATTAACAGAGTTGTAGTCAATAGCCTGCATGAGCCGGAGGATATAAAGTTGCTTTTTGAAATTTTAGAAAACTTTAATCAAGTTTAATAAGTTGATTTTCAATATTTTAACAAAAAATAAAATCGTTTTTTTATTTTGCTTATAATAAATGTGTTTTTTTTTACTTTAATTATTAATTTTAGGGTAAAATAGGCAAGGGTAAGTTACCTGATCTCTACCGGCCTGAGAGCGAAGTATTTTGTTTCAATAATCCGTATTAGTTGTTTCTGATCAGATGGTTTGTATCTGGTATCGGATGGTAATCTGTTTAGGAGATGGTGTTGTAAATAAATTTTTTTGCAGGGGTCTCGTTGTGGGGGTATGAAGACTTACATTTCAATTTTAGGCTATGCTCAGTTATCAAATATACTTAAACCAAGTAAACTATGTTAGATCAAGAACTAACCACATTGATGAAATGTGTGGAACTAATCGGAGAGCTCAACCCTGAAGCGAGAACCAGAATAACCCATTATCTGGCTTCCAAGTTTGATGTAGACATTCAGTCAGCATCATCAAAGCCGCTTGCTTCTGTTCCTGCAGTTTCAGAGGATGCCAAGGCAGATGCAGGGACAGCTTCGGCTACCTCTTCCAAATCAATTGTAGACAAAACCATTCTGCGCAAGCTGGGTGAAAATGAACATTTGCGCATTGAAGATTTCTCTACATCTGCGGAGTTATTTAAGGTAGCCAAACCAAAACGAGCGCATGAAAAGGCACTGGTCATTGCTGCCTATCTTACCGTTATTAAAGGAAATAAGGAATTGAAGAGCGCAGATATTCAAAAAGGACTGCGAGAAGTGGACAAAGGCCTCCAGAACATTACCAATGTTATTACAAGGCTGCAAACTAATAAGCCCAAACTAATGGTTCAGACCCGGAAAGCGGGCGATACCCAACAGGCACGCAAGCGTTTCAAGGTAACTCAGGAAGGCCTGGATATGGTAGAAGCCATGTTGAATTAGTGGACAGTAAGCGGTGAACAGTAAACAGTGAACCGTTCACTGTTTACTGTTCACTACCCACGGTTCACTGCTCAATAGCATCATAAATTGCCTGGTGTATTCGGGGTCGGATAGCCAATTCATACAATTTTCTATTGGCACGCGTAGGATTGACCCTGTTGGACATAAACACAAATAACACTCCATTTGCGGGATCTGCCCAGGTAAATGTTCCGGTATATCCGGAGTGCCCAAAACTCATTGGGCTGGCGTCTTTGGAAACGCTGGAAACAACCGGGTCGTATTCGATAAGGGGTTTGTCGAAGCCCAATCCCCTGAAGTTCCCTTCGTCACAATAATGGCAGGTAATAAAGGTATCTACAGCCTCAGAAGCAATGATTTGCTCGCCTCCGAAAGTACCTTTATTAAGGTACAGCTGCATTAATTTGGCCAGATCCGTGGTAGTGGCAAATAAGCCTGCGTTGCAGGAAACTCCTCCCATCATGGCTGCTCCCTCGTCGTGTACCCTTCCATGAATTTGTTGCATGCTAAAAAAGGTATCTCTTTCAGTAGGAATAATTTTTTCCAGCGGGTAAAAACGGGTAGGGTTGTAGGTGATAGACCAGGCACCAATCTTTCTGTAGATTTCATTTTTCAGATACCCTTCAAAGTCATCTGTTTGTGCAAGATCGGATACGATGTCGGGCATCAAGTAAAAGAGCAGGCCTGAATAGACATAACCGGGTTTTTCGTTGAGTGGAGACTTGCGGATGGCTTTGAACATTTTTTCCCGATAGTCTTTGTGTTGCCAGATGTCCGGGGCGATCTTGATGTTGTACGCTGCGGTTGAATCGCGGCTGAAAGTATTTTTGCGGAAGCGATAATCATTGATGCGCGTTCCGTCCCATCTTTTTCGCCAGGGATATTTCCCGTTGCCTTTGAGGGTACCCTGCCAGAATGGGATCCAGGGCATGAGCTGTGCGTTGTGAGACAGCATAGATCGGAAGGTCAGATGTCCCTTATTGGAACCTTTGAGGTCGGGATAATATTCATCGAGGCGTGCATCGAGATCAAATTTACCCTCTCCGTAAAGTTTCATGAGGGCAGGTAGTCCTGAGCTGATTTTGGTGACGGACGCAAAGTCGTAGAGGTCATCGGTTTGTACTTCACGTTGTTTTTCGGGGCTGTGATAGCCGAAAGTTTGATGGTAAACGACCGTTCCGTTTTTGGCAACCAGTACCTGAGCTCCGGGAAAGGCTCCTGCAGCCAAACCTTCTTCGACAATGGCTTTGATGCTATCGGCAAGGAGTTGCTCGTCCATCCCCACCCATGCTGCTGGGGCATAAGCCAGTCGCCCCAGGGCTGTTGTACTCAGACCACTTCCCTGTGCGCCTTGTGCACCAAAAACGATCTGACTGGCTATGGATGCAGCCCAGGGTATTTCCGGAACAAGCATGAAGGTTTTTGCTGTAGCTTTCAGTTGATCAACGCCTTCCGGCGAAAAAGTGATCATGACGGCTTCCGGAGCCTCTGAAAGTACTGCCAGTGTTTCGTCTGTCAGCCCGTTGTCGGCATGTAGCGCAATAATGAGCATGTCGTATTGTTCCAGAGTTTTTTGCAGTGCTGCCGGCTGTGCTGTTTGGGACGGTGTAATCTGATCTACCCTCGAATATCTGGCCAGCATATTGTAAAAGGATTGACCTTCGGAACCTGGCTTTCCCAGGCTTAAGTATCCTATCCGGGTATTTACCAGATCTTTCACAGGAATAAGTTGGAGGTCATTTTTCAGGAGGCTGACACCTGCGCGGGCTTGTTCAAAGTCAGACAAGGCAGCACCGGGCTGTGCCTGGACAAAGCTTGCGCAAAATAAGATCAGGCATAGGCTCCAAATTTTTTTGGAAATCTTTTGCATTGGCTTAAATTTAATTTTGCATTTTAGGGCAAAGGAGTCGTTGATTTTTCAATAGAAGCTTAAATCTATCATTTTTCATGGTCAAAAAAAGCATAATTGCAGAATATTGCCTCTTGTTGTTTTTGCTGTCACTGTTATCTTGCAGCACACCCGGCAAATGGACCCGTAGCAAGCAAAGGCAGTTGAAGACTCAGGTAGCCGGCAGCGACATTTTCGGGGATAATTTTACGGGTTTTGCCCTCTTTGATCCGGAAACAGAAGAGATGCTTTATGCTTTTCAAGCTGACAAGTATTTCACTCCGGCTTCCAATACGAAAATATTTACCTTCTATACGGCTCTTCAGGTATTGGGTGATTCTCTTCCGGTGATTCATTACATAGAGCGGGGCGATTCTCTGATTTTTCGCGGAGCGGGAAACCCTCTGACTTTGCATCCTGATTTTGACCAGGAGGATGCCTTGTTGTCTTTTTTGCGCCAGCAGAAGGGCAAACGCATCTTTCTTTCGGACAGCCATTTCAATGATGATGCTTTTGGACCGGGCTGGTCCTGGGCGGATTATATCTATAGTTATCAACCCGAGCGCTCTTCCTTGCCCTTGTACGGGAATGTGGTTTGGTTTGAAAAGGACAAGAGCGATTCTGACATTCGAGTCAAGCCCTCTTATTTCAGAGATTTTGTAGCGAGTGCCTCGGAGGCGGGAACCTCTGTTACCAGACCCCGGGATGGCAACCATTTCAGTTACAATCCGGAAAATTGGAAGGGAAAGGCCGTCAGCCGGCAGGTTCCTTTCGTATGGAATGCAGAGACTGCGATCGCACTGTTGATCGATACCCTGCGATTGCCGATCGAATATTGGGAAGGTCCGTGGCCGGGTGGTGAAGAACAAACGCTGGCCATGCCGCTTCCGGATACACTGTACAAGCAGCTGATGAAGGACAGTGACAATTTCATAGCAGAACAGTTGTTGCTGATGAGTGCGGACAAACTTGGGGGCGAGCTTTCCTGCGATGCAGCCATTGCCTATGCCAAAGACTCTCTACTTGCAGAGGCTCCGGATGCGTTGTATTGGTATGACGGTTCAGGACTTACCCGCTACAATTTGTTTACACCGCGGACGGTAGTTCATGTGCTACACCAATTGTACGAAACCCTTCCCATGGAAACTTTGAAAGCTACCTTTCCTGCCGGTGGGATATCGGGAACGATAGGCAAGCTCTATGGTGGCGATGACGGTACCCCCTTTGTCTTTGCCAAAACAGGAAGTTTGCGCAACAAGCACTGCCTGAGTGGTTATGTTCAGGCTGATAGTGGCAAAATGCTGATTTTCAGTTTTATGCACAATAATTTTGTAGAAAGTTCGGCGCCGGTTAAGTCCGAAATGGATCGGGTGCTGCGCTGGATAAAGGCGAATAATTAAGTTTAGCAACAAATACCTAAAACACCCGATTATGCATGATTATGGATTTCTGTCGGTGCTTCCGCCGGTACTGGCGATTGTCTTTGCTATCCGAACGAAGCAGGTTTTTATCTCTCTCCTGTTTGGAATCTGGCTGGGATGGATGATTGTCAGTGACTTCAATATTATTCAGGGAAGCCTGGCGACCATTCAGGCATTGGTGGATGTGTACAAGGATCCGGGGAATACCCGTACCATCATGTTTTGTGCCCTGGTAGGGGCTTTGATTATCTTTATCCAGCGTTCGGGCGGTGTGGCAGGCTTCATTGCCCGGGTAAATGTTTTGCTGGAAAAATACGAACAAAAGAAAGCGGGTAGCAATCGGGTGGTGGTGCAATTGCTGGCAGCCGTGACAGGCATGCTTATTTTTGTAGAGTCTAATATTTCTGTGTTGACGGTGGGTACCTTATATCGTCCCATTTTTGATAAATTAAAGATTCCGCGTGAAAAGTTGGCTTACATTGCAGATTCTACTTCGGCTCCCGCCAGTATTCTGATTCCTTTCAATGGATGGGGAGCTTATATCATGACCTTGCTGCTGGCTCAGGGTTTTGCTGACCCTTTCGCGACCATGTTCAAAGCCATGCAGTATAATTTTTACCCCATGCTTGCCATCGTTATTGTCATTGCCCTTATTCTGACGAAAAAAGATTTTGGGCCTATGGCCAAAGCAGAGAGGAGAGCTATAGAAGAAGGGAAATTACTGTCTGACGATGCTCAGCCAATGATTGCGGACGAACTTACCGATGTGGAGGTATTGTCTGATGTGACGCCGAAAGCTTACAATATGGTATTGCCTATTGTGATTATGGTGTTTATGATGCCGATCATGTTGGCCTATACCGGTTGGGCTACAGCGTTGGAACAAATGCCGGAAGCCGGATTTTTCCGGAAGGCTTTTTTTGCCATCGGCCAGGGATCGGGTTCCACGGCGGTGCTGATTGCTGTATTGTTTTCCATTCTTAGTACCATGATTCTTTACAGGGTACAAAAGATTATGCGCATTCGGGAGATGGTCGATTTGACTCTGAAAGGCATATCGGGCATGATGCCGTTGGCACTGCTTATGATGATGGCTTTTGCGATTGGGGCAGTATGTAAAGAGTTGTCCACGGGGCAATATGTGGCTGATATAGCCAAAACCTGGCTTTCGCCAAGTTTGGTGCCCTTCATAGTCTTTATTGTCAGTGGATTTATAGCCTTTTCTACGGGTACTTCCTGGGGCACTTTCGCCATTATGATAGCAATTGCGGTGCCCATGGCTCAGAATATGGAGGCTAATGTGTACCTGACCATAGCCGCAGCTTTGGGGGGAGGAGTATTCGGGGATCATTGCTCACCTATTTCAGACACTACCATTCTTTCCTCCATGGCTTCTGCGGGAGATCACATAGACCATGTCAAAACGCAGTTGCCTTATGCCATGACAGGAGGTATCTTTACGGCGCTGGTTTATTTGTTAATTGGTTTCCTTTAACAGAAGAGTATGTTGAAAGTAGAACACATAGGAATTGCCGTAAAAGATCTGGAAGCAAGCAATGCCCTGTTTGAAGCTTTGTTGGGGGTAGTTCCATACAAGGAAGAATTGGTGGACAGTGAAAATGTGCTGACTTCTTTTTTCAAAGTGGCAGATACGAAAATTGAATTGCTGGCTGCTACGGATCCTTCAAGTGCCATAGCCCGATTCCTGGAAAAGAAGGGAGAGGGGATTCATCATGTAGCTTTTGAAGTAGAGGACATTGTGCTTGCTATGGAGGAGCTTCGCAAAAAAGGTTTTCGTGTGATCAACGAGGTACCCAAACGTGGTGCAGACAATAAACTGGTTTGTTTTATTCATCCGGGAAGCGCCAATGGTGTTTTGGTAGAGTTGTGCCAGACGATCAAGCCCTAGCTTCTTAAAAAAATAGTTGTTTTGGAGTGGTATTATTATGTAATCGCTGTGTTGGGTAGTGCTTTTGCAGGTGGAATCAATACCCTGGCGGGCAATGGTTCAGCTATTACGCTGACAATTTTAACAGAAATGCTGGGACTTACCCCCAATGTCGCCAATGCGACCAACCGGGTAGGAGTGGTTGCCCAGTCTTTTGCGAGTACCTGGGCTTTTCATGCCAACGGCAAACTGGATGTCAGACGCAGTACTCCTCACCTGATTTCCATGTTGATTGGATCCGTTGCGGGTGTTTTGGTAGCGCTTTGGGTGAGCAATGATCAGTTCAAGGCCGTATTCAAGTTCTTGATGGTATTCATGCTGATCGTGATTCTGGTTAAGCCCAAGCGCTGGTTGCGCGAAACGAGCGTAGAAACCAACCCCAGTTTGTGGATCGTGGTACCTGTTTTCTTAGCTATTGGGTTTTACGGAGGGTTCATTCAGATGGGTATGGGCATTTTCTTCCTCACGGCCATGGTTCTGGGAGCCAAATACAGCCTGATGGATGCCAACGTGGTCAAAAGTTTTGCCGTAGGCTTGTACACTTTACTCGCAGTGATCATCTTTGCATGGACAGGAATGATAGACTGGAAGATGGGGCTCCTGATGGCTTTGGGACAAACTGTCGGTGGCTACCTCACCGCACACTATGCTTCTCGTCTGCCTTCAGCGAATCTATGGGCACACCGGGTGCTGGTGATTGTGGTGATAGCTGCTGTACTGCGCTTGTTTAATGTGTATTAGAAACAATGGCTATGAATTTTGCATTGAAAAGGTTGAGTACTTATTGTGAGGAGCATAGTGACTGGCCCTCTCCTGTTTTGTATGAATTGGAGCGGGAAACGAATCTGAAAACGCTGGCTCCACAGATGCTTTCCGGAAAACTTCAGGGGCAGCTCTTTGCCATGATCAGCAAGATGCTTCGCCCGAAGCTGGTCCTGGAGATCGGAACCTTTACCGGTTATGCGGCAATTTGTCTGGCGCAGGGACTGGCAGAGACAGGTGTATTGCACACCATTGAGGCCAATCGGGAATTGGAGTACATCATTAGAAGGTACATCCAAAAGGCAGGTTTGGAAGATAAAATTCAACTGCACATCGGCAAAGCCCAGGAGGTCTTGCCACATTTGGGACTTTCTGATATCGACCTTGCTTTTATCGATGCGGGCAAGATGGACTACCCTTTTTATTACGAATGGGTCATGGAGCGCCTCCGCCCGGGTGGGTTTATCATTGCTGACAACGTGCTCTGGAGTGGGAAGGTTACCCTGAAAGAACACGATAAGGATACCGATACCATTCACAAGTTCAACGATAAAGTAAGTGCAGATGACCGCGTCGAAACGCTCATGCTTCCCCTGCGTGACGGTTTGCTGCTGGCGCGCAAAAAATAGTTCAAAAAAGGCTGACGTACCCGAAATGAACCCTGGGGTTGTTCAGATCCCAGGGTTCGTCGTCTATTTTACCCCAGGCAAGGTTGAATTGAAACCTTCCGGCTCTGGTCTCAAAATTGATTCCGGCACCCAAACCGAAAGGGTAGCGCTTGAGCTTTCCCGTTGGACTTTCGTCGGCGATGCTTGCACGGTCACCAAAAACAGCGAGATAGGCATTTTTGTCGATCAGCAGTCTGTATTCGATGCTTAGCAACAGGTAGCGGGTAGCAAAAATGGACTCCTCGTCAAAACCTCTGAGCAGGCGATTGCCGCCCAGGCGGAATTGCTCGTTTCGAAAAACTTCAGTGGGATTGATGATCTGGCGTCCATCCAGGGCTAACTTCAGGGTACTTTGCTTGAAAAGGGGTAGATAATAGGCTGCTTGTCCCTGCAACTGGTATTGGACACTCCGCAATTGGAGTTGGGTGTAGAGTGTTTCGTATCCATTTTCTTCGACCCGGCTGTTGGGTAGTATTTTCCTGCTTCCGGCACTTGCATTGAACCGGAGCATCCATCCTTTTCTGGGGTTGAATACATAGTCCAGTTTCTGCAGATAAAATCCCATTCCGAAGAATCTCCGAAGCAAATCCAGATCTGCCGGGATCGGATAGTTTGCGTCGGTCGGAGGTTCTGGTGTATTGATGAGGTTGCTGCGGTGTTGTTTCCAGAAAACCCGGAGATGGTTTTGCCCCCCCAGGAGGTATTGCAGGCTGAGTTCGCCGAAAACATCCAGATAGGAACTGTCTCTCCGGTACAGGTTAAACTGTAGGTCTGTAGCTACCGGAAGCCGGAGCAAATAGGGGTAGTTAAGTGCCAGTTCCAGCGATTGTGTCTGCGGTCTGAGCCGTTCAAAGTTGAAGCGTATGGTTTCCCCTTTTCCCAGAGCGTTGTTGAGCCCGGCGCGGAGACTCGCCGTCAGAAGCAAGCCTCCGCTACTGGTTTGAGGAAGGAGACCTATCATAAAGTCGAAGTTGTTTCTTCGAGGGGAAGGCAGGGGCTGTAAGAGCAGATCAAAGCTGTTTTCCTTCAAAACGAGGCCCGGTGGTTGTTCGAGTGAAAGATAGCCCAGGTCGTCTATTTTTTGGGGAACAGCCAGGATGCGTTCGTGTTGGTAGGGGGCGCCGGGGGCAAGCCCCAGGTAGCGCGCCAGGAAGCTTGCGGCAATAGGAGAATTTTCCGGCAGGCGTATTGTTCCCATGCGGATAAAATCTCCGCTATGGATGCGAAGTCTTATAGTGGCCTGACTATCTTTGAGGAGCAGGTGACTAAGTTCCGTCCTCGCGAAAGGGTAACCGATATTGGCAGCTCTGTCAAGGATTTGGGTTAAGAGGCGCTGTGGGGGCAGTTGTTGTTGTGCGTAAGTCAATTTCCTGATGATGCGATCTTCCTGCAAAGCAGGAGGAAGGCTATCCAGTACGATGGCGCTTATGTAGTAGTGTGGACCGGTATGCAGGTACACCTTACAGCCTTTTTTTTCGCGCAGCGAAAAACTGTCCACGGCGGCTTCCAGATAACCTGCCAGTTGTAGCTGTTGAAGAGCGATTTGAAGTTCTTGTTGAAATTTACTGCTGTCGCTGCAACTCTGCGGAAAAGGGATGTGTTGTTGATCGATGAGGGATTGGCTATATGCCGGTAGCAATTCGACCGGATACAAGGTATCTGTATTTTGCCCGCTTAGCGGAAAGAACGGGGAAAAGCAGAGTAAGAATAAACCATAAACGAAGCTTGAGCTGCGCAAGAGAATTTTTTTTGTTTTGACTTTAAATTACCAAAATTTTGGCCGGATTATACCTGCATGTGCCATTTTGTAAACAAGCGTGCCATTATTGCAACTTTCACTTTTCTACTTCTCTGAAATCCAGCGATGGCATGGTAGCTGCTATGATCAGAGAACTGGAAATACGAAAGGATTATCTGGAAGAACCTCTGCTGCACAGCATCTATTTTGGCGGCGGTACACCTAGTTTGTTGTCCGGCACCCAGTTGGAAGCCCTCTTTCGGGCCATTCACCGGCATTTTACGGTAGTGGAGGGGGCAGAAATCACGCTGGAAGCCAACCCCGATGATATCAGTTCCGATCGACTGCGAGTCTGGAAAACGTTGGGAATCAATCGCCTGAGCATTGGCATACAATCTTTTCACGAAGATGAATTGCGGTTCATGAACCGAGCGCATACCGGAAAAGAAGCCCTGGAGGCTGTAGATTTGGCTAGAGGAGCAGGTTTTGATGACCTTACGATAGACCTGATTTACGGCATTCCTGTTTCGGATACAAGCCGCTGGGAGCAAAATCTGGAGCAGGCCATCTCTTTTCAGATACCCCACCTTTCGGCTTATTGCCTGACCATAGAACCTGGCACGGCATTCGGAAACTGGGCAAGTAAAGGCAAACTTCAGGAAACACCGGATGCCATTAGTATCGAGCAGTTCTTATTGACCATGGACAGGCTCATGGATGCAGGCTATGAGCATTATGAAATTTCCAATTATGCCTTGCCTGGCCGGGAAGCACGACATAATTCGGCGTATTGGCAGGGAGCCCCTTATCTGGGTATTGGACCTTCTGCCCATTCTTACGATGGCTGCGGACGCCAATGGAATATAGCCCACAATATCAAGTACGTGAAGGCATTACAGCAGTATTCCGATTCCTCCCAATTGCTTGCCTGGATTGAGGAGGAGGTATTGAGTGCGGAGGATCACCACAACGAATACATCCTCACACGCCTGCGCACTGCTCGTGGAATAAATCCGGATGAACTGGCAACAGGTTTCAGGGAGGTATTTGAGAATGCGGTGCAAGTGTTTGTTGATCAGGGACATATTGTAAAAGAAAGGGGCGTTTATAGGCTTACCAGATCCGGGAAGTTGATCGCTGATGCCATCAGCGCAGAACTTTTTGTTTGAAAATATTTTAAAACAATTTGTATTTTAAAACAATTTGTATATATTTGATTTGAATTAAAACAAATCAGATATGGATCTTCAAATATTGGTTAGCACAAAAGGAACAAGAGTGGTAGTAGCTTCACAACTTCACATGGCTTTGGAATTGCCCAACGCTCGTTTTGCAGGCAACATTAAAAAATGGTTGTCTGATGTGTACGAATTCAGAAGTGAAATCCGAAAGCCTGTTCCTCTGAGGGATTTTGCCCGGAGGAAGATGCAGGGAAATGCCATTATGGATGATTATTACCTCTCTTTGGAACTGGCAAAGATGGTTTGTCTGCAATCAGGAAGTCCGGTTAAGGCAAAATATGCAAGGTGGCTGGCGGCTCAGGAAGATAAATACTCGTCTGATACGCTTCACAGTGCCGACGAGGTGCGTACGGCCCTTGAATTGGTAAAGGTGATGCAATATCTTCCTTATCAGGAGTTGTGTGAGCGAGAGCACCTCAACCTATATAAACAAAGAAACGGCGGAACAGCCGCCAACTGGTGGAAACACCGAACGGCTGTATTAGGGTATTCAGTAGATCAGATTCGCAAACGCTACGAAAACCTGGGAAGAGGTTCTGCCAACCGCTCCCACAGGGAATTGTTGTTTGCCGTTGACAAGTACGAATTGATCCGCATGGGAGTGATCGATTTGTTGATGGCAGCCGGTAAAGGTCAGTTTTTTGCGCAAAAAACAGGAGATCTTGCCAAAGTTTTGGCGCGACAGTTAAACGTGGAATTACTTGACAAAGATCCAATAAGCGATAAGGCAGTGATTCCGACTCCCGCATTGTCCTGGTTGAACAACATTCTCCCAGCTGATGATGCTTCTTTTGAAATGCGGGCATAAGGGCATGGCTGCTAAGTTTTAAGCTTGTTTGTTGAATGGTTGATTGCCAAAATAATGCCACGCCTTTCGGGGTTTTTGGATGTGATAATTGCCGGTTTGGTAACCGTGAAGGGAAAAGATCCATGGCAGTTGGCCTTTGACCATTAGCCTTTAGCGCTTGACGATAA
>JALQTV010000250.1 GCA_023268675.1 Saprospiraceae bacterium
AATCTTGAGTCGGGGAGTATTCATGGTAAAAAAAGTTTAAAAAAAAAAAGAGGTTTACCAGCAAATGGTAAACCTCTTTTGAAATGTTGATTCATCCACGGAACCTACAGATCCACCACATGCATACGCGAAGGTAGTACATGATGATGATGCAAGTGTTGTGGAAAATTGTTAAACATAACTTAAATTGAAGTGGTGTGGGGCGGGATCGAACCGCCGACACCAGGATTTTCAGTCCTGTGCTCTACCAACTGAGCTACCGCACCATTTTAAACTTGTCTTTGAACTGTGCATTGAAGCGGTTGCAAATTTATTTTTATTTTTTCAAACACACAAAGCAATTCGATAATTTTTAATCATATTTTTTCATTTCTTTGTCAAACGTCCTGATAACGGGCACTTTGAGTCATCAAATAAAATCCATTGATCCTATGCCTGCACGTCTGACAGGTCTTCCTTTTCTTGCCCTGTTCCTTTGGTCTGTTTACCGGGCCTGGGAAACCGAAGATTCGCTATATGTCTATCCCATGCTATTTTCCGCATTGGTACTTGCGCTGGGGTATGTATTCAGCCCTCAAATCAACTGGTGGTACTATACCCGCTGGACTCCGGCACTGGACAAACCGGTAAAAATGATGCTGCAACGGTTCAGTCCTTTTTACAACAGTCTGTCGGAGTCCGACCGATCTGCCTTCGAGAAGCGCCTGTTTTTGACCGTTACCAATACCGATTTCATGTTGCAGGCCCTGCCTTCCCTTCCCGAGGACATCCGTTATATGGTTGCGTATCCGCAGGTAGTCCTTCATTTTCGCCGCGAAGACTGGCGCTGCCAAAAAATTGAAAAGACGGTAATATACCCACACCCCTTCCCCTCACCTGAGCATCCGACGCTGCACACCTCCGAATGGTTTGCCGAGGACGGCGTGCTGATTTATGCCCTTCCGAAGATACTGGAGGGCTTTGCCGGCCCCGGAAAGGTTTACAATGTCGTTTTTCACGAGCAGGCAAAGGTCTTTAGGGAGTGTCACCCGGAACTCAGCTTCCCTGCCCTTGAACAGCCTGATATTTGGGAAAAACTAACTGCCATCAGCGGGATGTCCAAAAGCAATATTGAAGCAAGCATCGGATTGGAACAGACGGACCTCTGGCCTGTTTGTGTGCATCACTTTTTTCACTTCCCGGAGACTTTTCAGCGGGTATTGCCGGAATTATTCAGTGCTTGCGCAAAAATATTCAATACCGTAGTCAAAGAGCATTAGAAGCTATTCATCGTCTCGCTTTTCCTCACCTGACTCATCGTCAGTGCCAAGGTTCTGCAAAGCATCTTCCAGGTCTCTGGTTGCCCGCTGCAGCTCTTCTATCTGACGTTGGCGGTCTTCCTGTGCCGGATTTTCGCGATGGTCTCCGGAAGCTTCGCCGGCAGTTTCCTGGGCATCCTCTTTGTTTATCTCGGCATCTGACAAGTGGGCATCCTGTTCCGGTAGTTGCAGGTGCTCTTCCGGCGCTTCTTTTTCGAAGCTGAGCCGCCCTTTTTGTAAATCTGCCAAAATTGTATCTCCTGCAGTGAACTTGGCTGCGAGTAGCAATTTGGAAAGCTCGTTGACTATCTCCCGCTGAATCACCCTTTTCATAGGCCTTGCCCCAAACTGGGGGTCATATCCTTCGGCAGCCAACCAGTTTTTGGCCTTGTCTGTCAGTCGCAGGCTAATGCCCTGCCTGCTCAGCATGTCTTTCACTTTTCCGAGCAACAAATCCATGATACGGAAGATATCTTCTTGACTGAGGGGAAGGAACATCACTTTCTCGTCGATGCGGTTCAGAAACTCGGGCCTCAATTCCTCCTTAAGCAGATCGAATAGTTCTTCTTTGGTAGCTTCCAGGATTTCGTGGCGTTTAGCAGGGCCAGCGACATCCAGGTCTTCAAAATTTTCCAGGATGATGTCTGATCCCAGGTTGGAAGTCATGATGATGATGGTATTTTTAAAGTTGGTCACCCTTCCCTTATTGTCTGTCAGATGGCCATCGTCGAGTACCTGCAATAGGATGTTAAAAGTATCGGGATGAGCCTTTTCGATTTCATCCAAAAGGAGGATACAGTACGGTTTTCGGCGTACAGCTTCGGTCAGTTGCCCACCTTCATCATAGCCCACATATCCCGGAGGAGCGCCTACCAATCGGGAGACAGCGTGTTTTTCCTGAAATTCGCTCATATCAATTCGGATGATGGCTTTCTCATCGTCGAAGAGCACCTCAGCAAGCGTCTTGGCCAGTTCTGTTTTTCCGACTCCGGTAGGACCGAGAAAAATAAAAGAGCCGATGGGCCGATTGGCATCCTGCAAGCCTGCACGAGAGCGGCGCACGGCATCTGCTACGGCTACTACAGCTTCATCCTGGCCTATCAGCCGCCGCCCTATGGTCTCCTCCAGGTGGAGGAGTTTGTCTTTTTCACTTTGTAGCATTCGCTGGACGGGGATTCCTGTCCAGCGGGAAACCACTTCTGCGATATCGTCGGCAGTTACTTCGTCATTGGTCATGCGCTTTTCGGCTGCCAGGGTTTGCAATTTTTGTTCGGCAGCTTGCAGGAGGTTTTGTTGTGCCTGCATTTTTCCATAGCGAATCTGTGCTACCGTCTCGAAGTCACTTTTGCGCTCTGCCTGTTGTGCTTCGATCTCTAGTGCCTCTATCTCTTTTTTGATTCCCTGAATCGTATCGATGATCTCCTTTTCATTTTTCCAGGCTGCCCTCATAGAATCTCTCTTTTCACGGGCGTTGGCGATAAGTTCGTTGATTTGCTGAAGTTTTTTTTCATCGTTTTCCCGGCGGATGGCCTCCCGTTCTATTTCCAGCTGCATCACGCGCCTGTTCCAGCTGTCCACCTCGTCGGGCACGGAATCCAATTCCATGCGCAGTTTGGCAGCAGCCTCATCGATCAGATCTATGGCCTTGTCGGGAAGAGATCGATCAGAAATGTAGCGCTGAGACAACTCTGCAGCGGCAATCAATGCCTCGTCCTGGATTTCTATTTTGTGGTACACCTCGTAGCGTTCCTGCAGGCCGCGCAGAATAGAAATGGTGTCCTCTACACCGGGTTCTTCTATCATGACTATCTGAAAACGCCTGACCAATGCCTTGTCTTTTTCGAAGTACTTTTGGTACTCATCCAGGGTTGTGGCTCCTATCGTGCGAAGTACTCCCCTTGCCAGAGCCGGTTTGAGTATGTTGGCAGCATCTATGGCTCCCTGGCCACCACCTGCACCGATCAGCGTGTGTATTTCGTCAATAAACAAGATGATTTCGCCATTGGAAGCGGTCACCTCATTGATCACTCCTTTCAGGCGCTCCTCGAAATCGCCTTTGTATTTAGCCCCAGCAACCAGGGCAGATATATCCAACACAAAAATCTTTTTGCTGCGGAGGTTTTCCGGCACATCCTGTTTGACGATTCGCCAGGCTATGCCTTCGACGATGGCCGTTTTACCCACTCCGGGTTCTCCCAGCAAGATGGGATTGTTTTTTTTCCTTCGCGACAGAATGTGGAGAACCCTGCGGATTTCGTCATCGCGGCCGATGATGGGATCCAATTCGCCCTTTTCTGCCTTTTCGTTGAGGTCAACGGCATATTTGTACAGGGCGTGATAAGAAGACTCTGCGTGTTGGTCCTTCACCTGTTTCCCCTGTCGGAGTTCCCGGATAGCCTCCCGAAGCTCCTTTTCGTCCATACCCTGAGCTTTCAGCAATTTTGCGACCTTGTCGCTGCCCTGTACGATACCTAGCAGCATGAGTTCGATCGAAATAAATTCATCACCAAATTCGGAAAGCATTTTTTTGGCGTCAGCCAGTGCCTTATTGGCATCGTCTGTCAAAAACTGCTTTTCAGTGCCCTTTACTTTGGGATAAGTTACAATGATGGTATTGAGCTTACTCTTCAGTGCATCCTGATCCACGGACATTTTGTTGAACAAAAAAGCAGCCACATGCTCGTCTGTCTCCATGATACCCCGCAGCAAATGAGCGGTATCCACCTGTTGCTGTTCCAGTCCTTTGGCAATCTGCTGGCCTTTAAGAATGGCCTCTCTGGCCTTTTCTGTAAAATTATCGTAGGTCATATTTGTTGCGTATGAGTTTTTCGAATCCTTAACAATATAGGAAATTGCCGGTGGAAAATAAACCCATGGCGGAATTGAGAGGAAAAGGATTCGACCAATGCACCGGTTCAGGAGTCCGAAGAAAGGCCCTCTTTAAATTTACGGTAACTGTTGTCCGGGAAAAGCCAGGTTCCAAGCATCATACCGGCAATGCTGGCCAGTGTTCCGTAAATCAGCGAGGGAATACTGGTTTCCTGCCATTCAAACCACAGCCAGACGAGCATCCCAAATACCATGGAAGCCAG